>NZ_CABQXJ010000045.1:0-24140 GCF_902468165.1 uncultured Intestinibacter sp. | reverse complement strand
AAGTAATAGATGCTTTTAAGCAAATTTGTCCTAAAAAATTAAATTTCTCTAATGAATAGTCCCAAACATTTAAATGAAGAAAAATATTTACTATTATTCCAGTGATTAATTCAATTCCGGTAATTAATAAACAAGATATGATCATTTGTAATACTAAAGATATTTTAAATGGAAATTCATTTAGAGAAGATATTAAAACAAAGCAAAGTCCACCAACTAAAAACATTGATATATGAGAATAACCTCTATATGATATTTCAATCAAGACATATACAATTCCACCGATTAAAAATAAAACTAGATATTCACGCCAGATATTTAAATTTAACAAGTTTTCCACCACCTAATTCAAATTACTAAAAATACTTAAACTTATAGATATTAACAGTGTATATTTTTCGCATAAAGGTAAGTTTATATTCTTAGAAAAAATTTCAAAAGTAATAATTGGTATAAAGTTTTATATCAATTGAAAAATGGAAAACGATATCGAATATTCATAAGTTACATTAAAGATTGTTAAAATGATGACTATGGATAACGTCGATAAATATAATTAAAAATAAAGTTACTGTATAAAATTAAATCAAAATTAGAAAATATATAAGAAAAATTACAATAAGCATATATTTAAAGTAAAAAATAGATTTAAATTAATTAGAAAATAAAATACCAATATACAATATATGGTAATAAATGGCTTGACATCTAATAATCCAAGATAATATAATTAACCTAATGAACTAATATATGGAAAAAATGTTAAAAAAATATCATTATAAATATATTTTTAATAAAATTGGGGTATATTTTAAAAATATATTTTACAAATCAATAATAAGCTTTATGAAAATGTTTTTATGGGTGAAATGTATACAACATACATCAAAAATTTAATAAGAAATGGAGTGAAACGAAATGTCGACTTGTAAGTGCAAGAATAATCAAACTGATGATCTAAAAGAGTTAAATAAAATCTTAGAGTCATATGGTAAAAAAGAGGGGTATTTAATAACAATTTTACAAAAGGCTCAAGATGCATATGGTTACATATCAATAGACGTGATGAATAGAATCTCAGAATTTACAGGAATTAAGGTGGCTAAGATATATGGAGTTGCAACATTTTATGCTCAATTTAGATTACAACCTATAGGAAAATATTTAATTATGCTTTGTCAAGGAACTGCATGTCATGTAAATGGTTCTGAAATGATATCTCAAGTAATAAGCGAACAATTAAATATAAAAGATGGAGAAACAACAGAAGATGGTTTATTTACTTTAAATCAAGTTTCATGTTTAGGATGTTGTTCACTTGCTCCTGTTATGATGATTAAAACTGAAGATAATGATGAAACATATGGAAATTTAACAAAAGATTCAGTTATAGAAATATTAAATCAAATCAAAGAAAAAGAAGAAAAATCTGAAGGGGAAATAATAGCTTAATAATCAAAAGGAGAAGTATCGATGAGGATAGTAGTAGGTCAAGGGAGCTGCGGGATAGCAACAGGTGCAAAAAAAGTAGCTAACAGGTTTGAAGAAATATTAGAGGAAAAGAATATAGATATAAATGTAGATATTACAGGATGTATAGGGACATGCTTTTTAGAGCCGATAGTAGATATTTATGAAGATGCAAAAGATGAACCAACAAGATATGTAAAAGTTAAGCCAGAAGATGTAGTTGAAATTATTGAAAGTCATATTGAAGGTGGAAAAGCTGTAGAGTCTAAGGAGATTTCTGAGGAAAATAAAAAGCTAATGGAAAAACAAAAGAGAATAGTACTTAGAAATTGTGGATGTATAAATCCTGAAGAAATCGATGAATACATAGCAAGAGATGGATATAAAGCGACTAAAAAAGTTTTGACTAGTATGACAGATGAAGAAGTTATAGATGTGATTAAGATATCTGGGCTTCGTGGACGTGGAGGGGCAGGTTTCCCAACATGGTTTAAGTGGAATGCAGCAAGACAAAACAAAGCAGAACAAAAATACATTGTATGTAATGCTGATGAGGGAGACCCAGGAGCATTCATGGATAGGGCAGTTCTTGAGGGAGACCCACATTCACTTCTTGAAGGGATGACAATCGGTGGATATGCAATGGGCGCAAATGAAGGTGTAATTTATGTTCGTGCTGAATATCCTCTAGCAATAAAGAGATTAAAAATAGCCATAGCACAAGCAAAAGAAAGAGGGTATTTAGGAAAAAATATATTTGGAAGTGGATTTGACTTTGATATTAGAATTAAAGAAGGTGCAGGAGCATTTGTATGTGGTGAAGAAACTGCACTTATAGCATCATTAGAAGGCGAAAGAGGAATGCCAAGACTTAAACCGCCATTTCCAGCACAAAAAGGGTATTGGCAAAAACCTACTAATATAAATAATGTTGAAACTTATGCTAATGTGGCATGGATAATACTAAATGGAGGGGAAACTTTTGGCTCACTGGGAACAAAAACGAGCAACGGGACAAAAGTATTTGCACTAGCAGGTAAAATCAAAAAAGGCGGTCTTATTGAAGTACCAATGGGATTATCATTAAGAGAAGTAATATATGATATCGGTGGTGGTATCAAAGAAGACAAAGAATTTAAAGCTGTTCAAATGGGTGGACCATCAGGAGGATGTATTCCAGCTAGCTTAATAGATACGCCGGTAGATTATGAAAATATAAATAAAACAGGAGCTATAGTAGGTTCTGGTGGAATGATAGTTATGGATGAAACGACTTGCATGGTCGATATGGCTAGATATTTCTTAGATTTCACAAGAAAAGAATCTTGTGGTAAATGTAACTATTGCAGAATAGGCACAAAGAGAATGCTTGAAATATTAGAAAGAATAACAAATGGCCAAGGCAAAGATGGGGATATAGAATTATTAGAAGAATTAGCATATAAGGTTAAAGATGGTGCTATGTGTGGTTTAGGACAGACAGCTCCAAATCCAGTTATAACAACATTAAAATACTTTAGACATGAATATGAAGATCATATATACAACAAGAGATGTACTGCTAAAGCATGTAAATCATTAATAAGCTATGACATAGTTGAAGATAGTTGTAGAGGATGTGGGGCATGTAAGAGAAAATGTCCAGTATCAGCTATTAGCGGGAACAAAAAAGAAGCTCATATAATAGATAAAAATATCTGTATTAAATGTGGTAAATGTATGGAAACATGTAAATTTGATGCAATTGAAATAAATTAGAAAGGTTAGAAAGATGAATAAAATAAGATTAAATATAGATGACAGAGAAGTTTTAGGTCTTCCAGGACAGACTATTTTGGAAGTTGCAAAAGAAAATAACATATTTATTCCTACACTTTGTTATGATGAGAGAGCTGAGATATATGGTTCATGTGGAATTTGTGTAGTTGAAGTAGAAGGTAGCCCAAAATTATTTAAAGCATGTGCAACTGAAATAGCACAAAATATGATAATAAAAACTGATACAGAGAGAGTCAGAGAATCTAGAAAAACAAATTTAGAATTATTACTATCAAATCACAATGGAGATTGTAAGGCTCCTTGTTCTCTAGGATGTCCAGCAAATACTGATTGCCAAGGATATGTAGGGCTAATTGCTAATGGACTTCACAAGGCAGCTTTAAAATTAGTAAAAGATAAGATACCTCTACCAGCATCAATAGGAAGAGTCTGTCCACACCCTTGTGAATCAGACTGTAGAAGGGGATTAGTTGAAGAATCAATATCAATAAAAGAATTAAAGAGATTTGTTGGAGATAGAGATTTAAACTCAGATGATCCATATATACCAGAAATATCAAAACCAACAGGTAAGAGCGTTGCAATAATAGGTGGCGGACCTGCAGGTTTATCAGCGAGTTATTTCCTTGCACAAAAAGGGCATGATGTTACTATAATAGATGCAATGCCTAAATTAGGGGGGATGCTTCGTTATGGAATACCTGAATACAGATTGCCAAAAGAAATACTACAAAAGGAAATAGATTTAATAGCTAAAATGGGTGTTAAGATGCAAACTAACACAAAAGTTGGTGTAGATTTATCATTTGAAGCTATAAAAAATAAATATGATGCAGTACTTATGACAATTGGTGCATGGTCATCAATAGGACTAAACTGCAAAGGTTCTGACATACCTGGTGTTATGGGTGGTATAGACTTCCTTGAAAAAATCGCGAAAAGCAAAACTATAAATTTAGGTGAAAGTGTTGCTGTAGTCGGAGGTGGTAATGTTGCAATGGATGCATGCAGAACTGCTGTCAGAATGGGTGCAAAAAAAGTCTACAACATATATAGAAGAACAATAAAAGAAATGCCAGCAGATGAGATGGAAATAAGAGAAGCACAAGAAGAAGGGGTTAGATTTGAAAATTTAACTAATCCAATCGGCATAATTCCTGGTGAAGATGGCAGAGTAAGTAAAATAGAACTTCAAGTTATGAAACTTGGCGAACCTGACGAGAGAGGCAGAAGAAGACCAGTTCCTGTTGAAGGTCAAACAAAAGTTTTAGATGTAGATACAGTTATAATAGCAATAGGTCAACAAGTAGATTCTAAGTTATTTGATGGAATTGAGAAAACAAGAAAAAATTCATTAGTATATGACCCATCTACTTATATGACTGCAACTAAAGGTGTATTTGCATGTGGGGATTGTGGTAATGATAAAGTTTCTATAGCAGTAGAATCAATAGCAGATGCAAAAAAAGCGGCAGAGTCTATAGATGCATATTTATATGGTAAAGAATTAAAATATAAAAAGCCTTATGTCCATGAAAGACATGATTTGACAGAATTATCTTTTGAAGATAGAGAAAGAAAATATAGACCTAAAATTAAAGAATATGGTCCAAAAGAAAGAAAAGAGCACTTCCTTGAGATAACTGAGGGGCTTACTGAGAAACAAGCTAAAGATGAAGCTAGAAGATGTTTAGAATGTGGATGTCAAAAGTTCCACGAATGTAAATTAATAGATTATGCTAATATTTATGATGTTGAGCCAGAAAGATTAGAAGGTGAAAAAGTAGTTTTACCAATAGAAGACAGCCATCCATACATATTAAGGGATATGAATAAATGTATCTTATGTGGATTATGTGTAAGAACATGTGATGAGGTTATGGGTGTTGGAGCATTAGGTCTTGTTTCAAGAGGTTTTGATACAGAGGTTAAGCCAGCTTTAGAACAAGGTCTAGAAGAAACATCTTGTATATCTTGTGGTCAATGTGTGTCACTTTGTCCAACAGGTGCACTACAAGAAAAAACTAACTTAAAGAAAAATGTACCTCTTCAAAAAGAAACTACTGTCACTACATGTTCATATTGCTCAGTTGGATGCAAAATAGAATTAAAGACATATGGAAATCTTCTTATAAAATCAGAACCAAATAAAGAAGGTCATGTAAATGAAGGATTGATATGCGGTAGAGGGAAGTGGGCATTTGACAGTGCAATAGATGACGACAGACTTAAAAAACCATATATTAAAATAAACGGAAAATTAGAAGAATGTAAATATAGAGATGCACTTACTATAATAGCTAAAAAAGTAGAAGTTATAAGAAGTAAATTTGGCAAAGATGCAGTAGCTATATCTATATCTGATAGATATACCAATGAAGAAGCTTATGCGATTAAAAAATTAGCAGATCAATTAAATGTAAAAACACTGTGCTTTAATCATAGAAAAAGCGGACTTGAAAAAGTATTGGGAGTTAATGCATCTCCAAACAGCATGGATGAATTATTGGCAACAGATGTTATATTAGCTATAGGATTTAAACCAGAAAACAATCCTATACTTGGTATAAAATTAAAGAAAGCTGCTAAAAATGGAGCAAAATTACTATTTATAAATCCAAGTGAATATAAAATATCAAACTATGGATTTGATGCAAAAACTGTATATACAAGTAACGAAATATCAAAAATAAAAGAAATAGCAAAAGCTTTAATAGATATGGGTAAAACTTCTGATATAGAAGGCTTTGATGCATTTAAATCATCACTTGAAAATATAGAAGTATCGGATGAAATAAGAGAAATTGCACAGATATATGCAGATGCCAAAAAAGCTATGATAGTATTCCAACAAAATATGGTTAGTACAGATATAGCTAGTTTAATAGGGGAAATAGCTATTCTTTCAGGTCATATAGGCTCTCCAAGAGATGGTATATTACAAGTTAAACCTAAGTGTAACTCTCAAGGATTAATAGACCTTGGAGTAACAGATGGCAGAGAAGCATTAAACGGTGTAAAAGGTCTATTATGTTTTGGAGAAGACCCAGATGTCGATTTATCATCACTAGAATTCTTGATGGTATCGGATACTCATATGACAAAAACTGCATTAAGTGCAGATGTTGTCCTTCCTGCGACAAGTTTTGCTAGTACATTTGGTACATTTACTAATACAGAAAGAAGGCTACAGAGAGTAAGCCCAGCTATGAGAGAAAATGTAGAAGTTCCTAACTGGAAGATACCAACAATACTTTCAAAAATATATGAAAAAGATTTTGGATTTAAATGTATAGATGATATAAGATTAGAATTAAATGATGTCAATGAATTGTATAGAGAGGGAAATGTCGGCCAATTGCTAGGTGGTATATTAAAACCAAATAAACCCAAATTTGTATACATACCAGATGGATTGATGGTAACACCTTTAAAATCAACAGATAATTTAATGAATAAAATCAATGAAGAAATATTTAAAGGCTTGATATAGCAAACAAATATTGACTTTATGGAAATTATGTACAATAATAAATATGTGAGTTGATTTTTTAGGAGAATTTGAAAGCCTAGGAAAATCTTCCTTGAAACATATCAAATTTATTATTAGTTTGATGTGGTGTAAAAAAGCCCTAAAATGCAATATCTTTATATAAAATAACATTACTTAGATTTTTTATCTAAGTAATGTTATTTTTTTTCAGAAAAATACTTGACCTTGACGTTACGTAAATTTATATAATGTAACTATAATCAATAAATCAAAATTTTAAGGAGGAAAATATATGGAGTATTCTATAAAGGATTTAAGTGAAATAGCAGGTATAACTACTAGAACTTTGAGATACTATGATGAAATAGATATTTTAAAACCAGCGAAAATATCAGATTCAGGATATAGAATTTATAGTGATAATGAAGTTGATTTACTTCAACAAATACTTTTTTATAAAGAATTGGGATTAGACCTAAAAACTATAAAAGATATTTTATCATCACCATCATTTGATATATTAGAAGCCTTATATAATCATAAAGAAAATCTGCTTAAAAAAAGACAGATGATCGATTTATTGATAAATAATGTAGAAAAGACAATTAAAAGTAAAGAGAGGGGTTATAAAATGGAAAACAAAGATAAGTTTGAAGGATTTAAAAAAGAATTAATTGATAAAAATGAAGAAATATACGGAAGTGAAATAAGAAAAAAATATGGAGAAAATACAATAGATAAATCTAATGCAAAAATAATGGGTATGACTCAAGAAGACTATAATAACTTTAAACAACTAGAAAAAGAAATAATAGATACATTGAATTTAGCTATGGATGAAGGAGATTCTAAAGGAAAATTGGCTATGAAGGCATGTGAACTTCACAAAAAATGGCTTAGTTATACATGGAACTTTTACTCTAAAGAAGCACATAGAAATTTAGGTGAAATATATACTCAAGATGAAAGATTTAAAAAGTATTATGACGATAATAGAAAAGGAATGGCAGAATTTTTAAGAGATGCCTTAATTGAATTTACAAATAAATAAACTTTACAAATAAATATTACTAATCAAAAAATAGCACCCTATAACTTAGGGTGTTTTTTTAATTTCTAACCTATTAACTAAAGCAACGGAATCTCCGATTCGTTGGCGCCATGAATATAGTGAATTTTTACATTTTTTACAATTTGTGGTCTAATGTATGCAATGTATATGTTATAATATAAACTAGATTAAGTTTCAGCATTGTGTAAGGGGGCACATAATTGAATATGGAGATATCAGTATTATTAATTTCAATTTTAGTTTTAACAATTATAAATATATTTTTTGTACAGTGTAGATATTCTCTAGCTAAAATAAATAATAATAATCTACAAGAAATTGAGAATAAAAGTAATTTAGCATTAAACAGATGTAAAAAAATTAAAGCAAAAGAAAAAGAATTTTTATCAGTATGCCAATTTTCAATAATAGTTTGTATTATGAGCATAGGATTACTTCTATATAAAATATGTCAATTTATACTTATAGAATACAAAATTACAAATTATATTTTAGAAGACATTGTATTTATACTAATTTTATTAGGAGCAAGTGTGTTAGAAGCTATAATAGGCTTTTATATTCCAAGAGGGTTATCAATAAAAAATCCTAAAAAGATACTTCTTAGAAATTCGATATTTTTAACAATTATTTATGCATTTATAAGACCATTTTCAGTAATTATAGATTTTATATCATACAAAATATGTAGGATTTTTAGAGGAGATGACCTAGGTATTTTACAAGAACATTCATCTAAGCAAGATAGTTTTTCAGTAATTACAAAAGATAACGAAAATTATAAATACGGTATATATAAAAAAGGATTTGTGGATAATATATTTAGTTTTGAGGAAAAACAAATAAGAGAAGTTTTAGTTCCGAGAACAGATATGATATGCATAAATTTAGATGATGATGAGGACTATATATTTAATTTAATAAGAGAAGAAGGATACACTAGATATCCTGTTTGTGGAAAAGATAAAGATGATTTATTAGGTTTTATACATATTAGAGATTTGTATAATCAAAAATTAATTGAAAACAAAATTGATTTAACTAAAATATTGAGAAAAATAACTTATGTATCTGAAAGTGAGCTGACAAGTAGAGTACTAGAAAAGCTTAGAAAAGATAGAGTTCAAATGGCTGTTGTAGTAGATGAATATGGTGGAACATCTGGTATTATAACGGTAGAAGATATACTAGAAGAAATTGTCGGTGAAATACAAGATGAATTTGATGAAAATGAAGAACTAGATATTGATAAATTAGATGATGGATCTTATATTGTACAGGGAACAGCTACTATTACTGAGATTAATAAAGAATTAGGAATAGAAATCGAAAAAAATGGATTTGACAGTATTGGCGGTTGGATGTTTTTTATGCTAGGAATGGATATCAAGGTCGACCAAAGTGTAAATTTTTCGGGATATAAATTTAAAGTATTAGAGTTAGATAAATTTAGAGTTGTTAGTGTAAAAATAGATAAAATTGATAAAACTAATAAAAATGATACAGAAAATAGTGAACGAAATTAAAATAAAATAAAATTTTTAATAAAATTATAAAAAACTATAATTAAATTATTTAGGGGTATCGTTTTCTTGAGGGTGTATAAAATAAAATAACCATATATAAAATATAAGATAGGATATGTACAATAAAAAAATTAAAAGAATAAACTGAAAATACTCAATATTACAAAATTAAAAAAAAACATTGCACAAAAAATAAAATATTATATAATGATATTGAAAATGTTTTTTGAATAGGAAAACCTTTATATAAAAAATATTTTATATGGAACTTAAAATAAAAATTAATTTAAGAGGGTATTATTTGAGAATTATATAAGAATGATTTATAAGGGCTTATATAATAAATATTTAAAGATAACAGTAAGTGGGGAAAAGCTTATTATGTTATTATAGTCAAATATTTTAGAGAAAGACGGTGCAAGAAATGTTAAAAGTAAATCTTGAAGATGTAAAAAAAGCAGAAAAAGTATTAGAATCTATAGTTAAGGAAACACCATTACAAGAAAGCAAAGAACTTAGTGTTAAGCTTAATGCAAACGTTTATTATAAATGTGAAAATCTACAAAAAACGGGTTCATTCAAAATAAGAGGGGCTTGCAATAAAATAGCAAATTTAACAGATGAAGAAAAAGCTAAAGGCGTAATAGCTTCTAGTGCAGGAAATCACGCTCAAGGTGTTGCATTAGGTGCAAAAATGACTGGAATAAAATCTACTATAGTTATGCCAGAAACAGCTCCACTTGCAAAAGTAACAGCAACTAAATCATATGGTGCAGAAGTTGTATTAAATGGATTAGTTTATGATGATGCATATGCAAAAGCTGTTGAAATACAAAAAGAAACAGGAGCTACTTTCCTTCATCCATTCGATGATGAATATGTAATAGCAGGACAAGGAACAATAGGCCTTGAAATATTTAAACAATTAGATGGAAATGTTGATACAATATTATGTCCAATTGGTGGAGGTGGAATAATATCTGGTGTAGCTGTAGCTGCAAAAGGATTAAACCCAAATGTAAAAATAATAGGTGTTCAAACAGATAATATACCATCAATGAAAGTATCAAAAGAAAATGGAAAAGTAACTACTGCATTTAATGGAGCTACTATAGCTGATGGTATAGCAGTAAAAACTCCAGGAAGTTTAACTTTCGATATAATAAATGAACTAGTAGATGAAATAATAACAGTATCAGAAGAAGAAATAGCACAAGGAATATTATTCTTAATGGAACATCAAAAAGTTGTTGCAGAAGGAGCAGGAGCAGTAACTACAGCAGCTTTATTATCAGGAAAATATCAACCAAAACAAGATGAAAACGTAGTATGCGTAATATCTGGGGGAAATGTAGACGTAAATACTTTATATAGAGTAATAGGAGTAGGACTTGCATCACAAGGTAGACGTTATTCATTTAGCGCTACTATGACTGATAAACCAGGAGGATTCTTAGAATTAATAAGTATAATAAGCAAATCTAATGCTAATATACTTAGTGCTAACCAAACAAGATTATCTTCAGGTGGAGTAATCGGTAAGCAAGTTGCAGAATTTATACTTGAAACATTTGACCATGAACATATAGCAAAATTAAAAGCTGAGATGAATGCAGCTGGATTTGAAATACAAGATTTATAAAAAGCATTAACTATAAATAAAAAGCAGTTATAAAATATTTTATGACTGCTTTTTATTGTGAAAAAATCATTTTTGTAAGTAGAAAAAATATATATATTTAAGAACATTTAAAATAAAGATTTGTTTATTTATTAAGATTTATTTATTCATAAAAAATACATTTTAATTAGACAATAATTCTATATATTTCATATAGTAATATATCTTTAAAAAAGGAGGCTATATTATGTGTGGTATTGTAGGATGGTCTAACCTCAAAAATAATATAAGAGATTACTCTGATATAATGGATGAAATGATTGATACACTAAAGTTAAGAGGTCCAGATTCGGCTGGATTAAAGACTTATAACCATGCACTTATGGGTCATAGAAGACTTATAATAGTAGACCCAACAGGTGGGATGCAACCAATGACAAAAATAATTAATAATAAAGAATATACTATTTGTTATAATGGAGAACTTTATAATACAGAAGAAGTTAGAGCGGATTTAATTTCTAAAGGATACAAATTTGATTCATATAGTGATACGGAAGTTTTATTGACATCTTATATAGAATATGGGCAAAAATGTGCAGATTATCTTAATGGAATTTTTGCATTTGGAATATGGGATGAATACAATCAAGAATTATTTTTATGTAGAGATCAATTAGGAATAAAGCCACTTTTTTATTCCTATATAGATGGAAATTTGATATTTGCTTCAGAAATAAAGGCGTTATTAAAACACCCATATATTGATTCTATAGTAGATAGGGATGGACTGATTGAGCTTATATCTTTGGGACCGGCGCGTACATTAAATGGAGCAATATTTAAAGATATAAAAGAAATTCCACCAGCACATTATTTACTATTTAATAAAAGAGGTATTAACTTAAATGAATATTGGAAATTAGAGACTATGGAGCATGAAGATGATATAGATACAACCAAGAAAAAAGTAAGAGATATGCTAGTTGAAATCATTGAAAATCAATTAGTAAGCGATGTTCCTGTCTGTACTTTTTTATCAGGTGGACTTGACTCAAGCGTGATTTCATCAGTTGCCTTTGATAAATTTAAAAAAGATGGATTAGGGGTATTAAACACATTTTCTATTGATTATAAAGATAATGAAAAATATTTCAAAAAGAATTTATATGAGCCAAATTCTGACCCTGAATATGTAAAAAGAATGGTAGAATTTTTGGGTAGTAATCATCACAATATAGTATTAAATAATATCGACTTAGCACGTGCTTTAGATGATGCAACTAAAGCAGCTGATTTGCCAGGAATGGCTGATGTAGATTCATCACTGTATTTATTTGCAAAAGAAGTAAGGAAATATGCGACCGTAGCTTTATCAGGAGAATGTGCAGATGAAGTTTTTGGAGGGTATCCTTGGTTTACAAGAGAATACGACTCTATAGAGATATTTCCTTGGGCAAATTCAATAGAATATAGAAAAAACATTTTAAAACCAAGTCTAAAAGACCTACCTATTGAAGAATATGTAAAACAAACTTGTAGAGACAGCATAAATAAAATAGATAAATTACCAAAAGAAAGTCATGATGATAGAATTATTAGAGAACTTACTTATCTCAATATAAAATATCAAATGTTAACTTTAATAAACAGAAAAGATAGAATGACAATGTCTAATTCATTAGAAGGAAGAGTACCATATGCAGATAAAAGATTAGTACAATATGCTTTTAATTTTCCAAAAGATATAAAATTACTACATGGAAGAGAAAAGGGATTGCTTCGTGAAGCTGTACGAGGTATAGTTCCAGATGAGATTATAGATAGAAAGAAAAGTCCATATCCAAAGACACATAATCCAGAATATACAAGAGAAGTAAGTAATATGCTTAAAAAAATATTAGAAGACAGATCGTCTCCAATACATCAAATTATTGATTATGATTTTGTATCAAATATAGTTGATACTGGGGGCGAATCTTTCAAAGAACCTTGGTACGGTCAATTAATGACAGGTCCTCAAGTTATAGCATATTTAATCCAATTAAATAACTGGATGAAGTTTTATAATGTAAAATTAGATATATAAAATACAAAATGAAGTAGGATATATTAAAAATATTTTTATATATCCTACTTTTATAATTTCTAACTTATTATTTAAAGCAACGGCAGAAGTCGACTGCTCATGAACGCAGTAAATTTTATATATTAAATTAATTATAATTCATAGAGCTCATAAAATGGTCTAATTTGAATTTTGGATATATTGGTTTAGCTTTTAATACTTTGCTTTCAACTTTGAAATATTCATATTGTTCAGAGCCTTCCACACAGTATTTATTTATTGATAAATCAAACATATCTTCTTTAGTTCCAAAATTCATGTAATCTAAATATTTTTCTTTTATATCAGGATTTTTAACAACTAAATCTCTAAATTTTCTTTCTACTATTTGTAACTCGCTTATCAAGTCTTTAGTTTGTTCTTCTATTGAAGTATTAATATAATCAGTATCTCTAGAGCTGTTAGTTAAATCACTCATAATTTTATATTGAATAGTTTTTATTTTTCTATTTAATACTCTAGATAAAAAGAATAAAGCCCCTAATTCTTTTTCAATTTCATCAGTAAGTTCAAAATAATACACTTTATTATCTGATTTTTTCTTTTCAACACACTCTAACTTTCCTTTTCTTATTATCCCTTTGCTTTTTAAAACTTTTAAGTAAAATAATAATTGCCATTTACTTGCATTTATATCTGAATCTGATTTTTTTATTTCTGTAAGATATTCCTTTGTGATCTTGTCTACTTTGATATTCTCAATTGATATTTCTGAATTGTCACTATCTGATGATTTTTGCTCATGAATTGCTTTTCCAATTTTAACAAGCTCGCTATTATCTTCTAAATTCAATCGATTTGCAAATAAGTAACATTGTCGTTTGCAGTGAAAATAATAGTTTATTATCGTTCCGTTAATTTTCATAATCTCACTCCCCTTTGGGTTGTTATTGAATTTTTCTTATTAATTTTATTATATATTATTTTTGTGTTTAAATATATTTTATATTGTTATTAAATTGTAATTTTTTTGTATTTTTATTATTTTTTGATGTTCCTTCTGTATTTAAATACATCTCATGTTAATGTTAAATTTAGTTACTTGTAGTATTAAAGTACCTAATTTTGCATTTAAATACATCTCATGTTAATGTTAAATTGCCTTTCTTGATCCTCAGTATGAAGTGCCTCCATATTTAAATACATCTCATGTTAATGTTAAATCTCTGCTAGTAATATTACAAGTGGTTCTATATCATCATTTAAATACATCTCATGTTAATGTTAAATGGTGGCTTTGAATTTGCAAACTGGAGACAAATATATAATTTAAATACATCTCATGTTAATGTTAAATAAGGGTGTGTTTGAGTTACTAAGTAAGTTAACTTAGATTTAAATACATCTCATGTTAATGTTAAATAAAAGTTGATGTAAAAATAATAGATGATTTCAGCTTATTTAAATACATCTCATGTTAATGTTAAATTGAATGCTATGGAGTAACAAAAGATAGTATAACTTCATTTAAATACATCTCATGTTAATGTTAAATGCAAATGTCAATAGGTTTAAATTTAACAGAGGCAGATTTAAATACATCTCATGTTAATGTTAAATTAATCAATTGCAAGCACAATTAGGGCTTACAAACGAATTTAAATACATCTCATGTTAATGTTAAATGAATTGAGATTAAATGCTACTCAGTTAAAAGGAAATTCATTTAAATACATCTCATGTTAATGTTAAATATTTTTTTCATTTGCAGTTTTTATTATATTTTGTAAATTTAAATACATCTCATGTTAATGTTAAATCCATCCTATCCAGTCATAAATCCATTGACTGTCATCATTTAAATACATCTCATGTTAATGTTAAATTAGAAAAGCCTTCACATCGCACTTCTTACGGCTTGGTATTTAAATACATCTCATGTTAATGTTAAATTCATTATCAACTTTTTGTGCTATAGATTTTGCTAATATTTAAATACATCTCATGTTAATGTTAAATTAGCGAAAAGGGGATAGGGAATATGGCAAAGACGATATTTAAATACATCTCATGTTAATGTTAAATACAACTAAAAAAAGATTTGGCATACATAGAAAGATAATTTAAATACATCTCATGTTAATGTTAAATGATTCATCTTTTACTTCTTGTGTATTAGTAATTAGCAAATTTAAATACATCTCATGTTAATGTTAAATCCATAGTTTTCATGGCACCCACAGTTCCCATTATTGCATTTAAATACATCTCATGTTAATGTTAAATACTTACATAGATACAAAAACTTGAAACTTTTTATACAATTTAAATACATCTCATGTTAATGTTAAATTCGGTTGCAAATCGTACACTTAATCTATATAAACGTATTTAAATACATCTCATGTTAATGTTAAATTTCTTTCTTTACTTCTTTTATATCAATCTTTTTAGCTATTTAAATACATCTCATGTTAATGTTAAATTAAAGCTTATTATGGACGTTCACTGGCAAAACCAAAATTTAAATACATCTCATGTTAATGTTAAATCTCTGTAGTAGGCATATTTACAAGTGGATGGAGTGTGCATTTAAATACATCTCATGTTAATGTTAAATCTGCTATAGAACAGGGTGAGATGGGCATAGGAGTTGCATTTAAATACATCTCATGTTAATGTTAAATTATCGTCAGTCTGAAATCTATCAATATAGGGGCTTAATTTAAATACATCTCATGTTAATGTTAAATTGCATGGGCAGAAAAAATTCCAATGCACAAAGCCCTATTTAAATACATCTCATGTTAATGTTAAATATATACTCAAACTCTAAGTAAAGAATTAGAATATACATTTAAATACATCTCATGTTAATGTTAAATCCGAATTCAATATAGAATACAGTTCCGTAAAAGTCTATTTAAATACATCTCATGTTAATGTTAAATAAAATCCAGCCTGTCTAAAATGTACAGAATATTCATATTTAAATACATCTCATGTTAATGTTAAATAATCTTAATTGTGGTTTTAAACCAACTCTTTCAGCCATTTAAATACATCTCATGTTAATGTTAAATTCCAAGTGTACCTAAATTTTCAGTTAGTTACTATGCATTTAAATACATCTCATGTTAATGTTAAATAAAACATGTAAGAAAAAATAACCCCAATAGAGAGATATTTAAATACATCTCATGTTAATGTTAAATTAGATTAGGCCAAGATAGTGGAATAAGATTTACATAATTTAAATACATCTCATGTTAATGTTAAATAGAGTATTTACCTACTGCTGCCATAGCTTCAGTTAAATTTAAATACATCTCATGTTAATGTTAAATTAAGAATTAGTGATATAAACGCCTCAGAGGTAACTTCATTTAAATACATCTCATGTTAATGTTAAATACCACTAATATACCCATTTCTTATTTATATAATATCACATAAACATTGAAATACCAACAATCATACAAAACTTTTCCAACCGAAATACATAAGCAGATATTTTTATAAACAAATCGCCAAACCCCTTTATTTAACTCTGTTACAGCCATATCATATGCAAAATACGGTTGGAAAAATCTTTAGATAAATTCACCTATATTATTCATAAACTTATCTTTATTTAGTTTACCATCTTTAAAATACTCTTCTCCATCATATATGCAGTATATATCACCGATCATATCGTTGTAGCATGGTATTTGGCTGCATACAATTTGGTATGTAAAGTAGTTCATATAACTTCTAATTTCAGATAGTTTTACTTGCTTTTTGGCATAGTTCATTTTATTATCACAAAGCAGTTTTTTATAATTATCCCAGACTTCTTTTCCGTCTATAGTAGTGCCATCTTCTAAAGTTATTTTTGTGCAAAGATAAATTGTAGTAGACCAGTTGTCGTCGTCTACAAGTTTCATTCTTTTTTCTATTTCAAATGATTTTAAATCTCCAACTTTACTAAAGAAATCATCTATATTATTTTCGTTTAATTCATTATTTCTTTCTTTTATAAGTTCCATCACAGTTTTATAGTAATCGCTGTAATTTTTATCAATCAATATATTTCTATTTTCTTCGTTTAAAAGAGTTAACGCTGTGTTTGCTCTATAATCATTTGCATATACATCTTTGATGCTGTCTAATTTAAAAAAGTATACTATTCCATCTCTCTTTCCTGATCTGTTTATCCTTCCCATAAATTGTTCCTCATTATCCATAGTCGACACATCTTTATATCCTATGTCCATATCGATATCAACACCCGCCTCGATAACTTGTGTAGATACTAATATTATCCCATTTTGTTCTGCTTTTTCGCTATTTACAACATTTAAAATTCTCTTTCTCTCAGCAATACTATCATCTCCTGTCAATAGCTCAATCAAACAACCTCCTTCTTCTGAAGGAAATTCTTCTTTTAATCTATTATAAAATTCATATGCCGATTTTTTAGTGATAAACTCTATTAAAATTTTCTTTTTTAATTTCATTTTTTTAATAACATGTTCAAATAATACATCTTTATTAAATTCACAATTTAAAAGCTCATAACTCACCTTCACCCTATCTTTAAACTTTGGATTTAGAAAATATTTTTCTCTATTTTTAATTAAACTCGTTGTTTTTATATCCCCGTCTAATAAAAAGTTTAAATTTGGAAGTGTTGCCGACATTATTATAAATTTTATGTTTAGTATATCTGCAAATGTTTTGAAAAAGGTGATTATCTCGGTCCAAATTGTGATTTTATAAGATTGTATTTCATCTAATACAACTACGCTATTTGCTAATTGGTAAAATCCAGAGCATGACTCCCTTCTGCTCCCAAACATAATGTCGAATAAACTTACATTAGTCGTCAATACCATTGGATAATTTAAAAACAGTTTATCAAGCCAAAACTTTTGATAATCGCTATCTGTATATTCAAATTCTTCATTTGTACATTCGTTATTTTTGTTTGTAGGACTATATGTTTTAATCGGCTTTATTGAGTTTATTACTGCAAATTTTTCATATACTGCTTTATTATTTCCAAATGTATTTTTTAGACTGTCTAACGTCTGCTCTATTAATGTATTAAATGGGTATATATAAAATATTTTGTTTAAGTTTTTGTTTATTTCGATAAGTTTATAACTTAAATTTATTGATGAATTTGTCTTTCCGCTTCCGGTTGGTGCTTCGAAGTAGTATATATTTTCATTCTTATTTTCTACTAGGCTGTTTTCACTTTCTATAAAAATTTCAGTCCTAAATTCATTAATATCTTTTTCATCATTTTTGCATACTTTATCAAGTTTATTTTCATCACGATTTATATCTTTTTCTAAATTTTTAGTTTTCCTATACTCATCTATCTTTTTATTTATATCAGTATTTTTAAAAATATAATAAAACTCGTTTATATCTTGTATTTCACCGACTGAATCACTCTTAACACTACTTATGTATTCGCTAGTTGCCAAATAGTCACAACTCACCAAAACAGAATACACCAACCTATAATATGTAAAAATACATATTGATTTTTCTTTAGTAGCATTTTCTAACAATTCTCTTATATCTTTTTTCAATCTATTTAAAGTCTTTTCTCCCAATATAAATTTATCTTTCTTAAATAAATCTATATTTTTATCTTTTAATAATTTTTCCAAATTAAAAATGCTATCTTTTGCACTACAAGATAAATTATTTATTTCATTTACATAAGTTTCAAAATCACCCAAATCACTGTGGTGTCTAGATATTATAAAAGAATTTAAAACTATAAAAAATCGTAAAACTTTCTTTTCTTCAAGCTGTAAATCTCTAAATTCTTCTTTTAGTTTTTTGCAATAATAATGAATATACACAGTAGATGATATTTTTGAATGTTTTGAACCTATGGCATATCTGTACTCGTCGTTTGTATAATCATCTTTTATTATCTTGTTTTGCATTTTTAAATCTTGAAATAGGGGGTTTAGCTTTCCTATATCGTGCAGGATTATCGTATTTAATAACATCTCCCTAAAAAGTTTTCTAGAGTTTTTGCTACAGTTTTCAAAGAATTTGTTTTCTATATTTAAAAAGATTTTGTCTAACTTTTTAGCTTGAAAAATAAGATCAAAATAATACTTAACCCTATCTATATGTTCAGACAAAAGCTCTTTTTTCTTGTTTTTATTGTTGTCATCTATATGGGCATAGAATGTATAATTTTCATTTAGAAATTCGCCTATTTTAAGCGTTTTACAGTTTTTTAAGTACATATTAACCTCCAAAAAAATCTATAAAGGAGGTATATCCCTCCTTTATATTTAATAAAATACTATATTTTTATTTTCAATCTTAAAAATATCTATATCCTCAGTTTTTTTCAAGTTCATATTTGTAAAAATAAACTTCTGCATTATATATAAATTTGTTTGGCTTTCAAGTGCTATCGGTAGCCTTTCCTGATATTTAAATTTTGGGACATATGTATAGTCATAATCTTCGTCGTACTCATCAGATTCGTCATCTTCGTCATAATTATTAATTACAAACATATTTTCTTTAAAAAGACAGTCTATATTTGAACAGTTTTTTAAAATTTCTATATCACTTTCTTTAAAAAGCTTTATATTTTCCATATTAGCAATATGGTCGTTTTTGCCTAAATACGGTATATAGATAGTTTTTCTATTTAGTATAGAGTTTGCTAAAGACTCGCTCACCTCATCACAAACTTGAAAATATATATCCCAAGATGGATACTCAAGCCACTGCTCTTTTATAATAAGATTTCCGCCTTGCTCTTTTGATGCATAGCCGACGCTGTTGTTAAATACTTGTACCTTTTTTTCAAAATAGCCTTCATTATTAGGTGAAATAGATATTTTTATATCTTTTAACTTGTCATAAAACTCTGGATATATAATACCCTCTTCTTTTTTATTTTTCTTATTTTTTATATTTTGGTTGTGAAATTTCATTTTATTATATCCATCATAACCCAAAATTGCCCCAAATAAACCTAAAAGAGCTACTTTGTGGATATTGCCATAGCTATAATATAAAATAGAATTGACATCGGGCTTTTTGAAAAATGCATTCCTTCCCGAAAGTGTAAACTTCAAAATCTTCATATTTTACACCTCTTTTTGCGTAAATATATTGTATATTTTAGCTCCTTTTATATCACTTTCCAATTTTGTAGTATCTGGATTTATATAGATTTCTACTGCTTTGATTTTATCACTCAAAGAATTTATAAGCTCTGAACAAGTTATTCTTATTATGTTTTTGTCTTGTGATTTTTCAAACTGTATATATTGTGATAAATCTGGTAGATATAAATCTCTTTCAGTTTCTACAAATAGACCAAATTCATTTTCACATCCCATTTTTGAATTAGTTGAATAAGAAGTAGCTGCTTTTAGAGAAGTATCTTTAAATTTTTTATAGTCATCTTCTGTATATCCTTCTGTCAATTCAAGCTCTTGATAGTTTTTGTAAGCTGATGGATTTATTGCAAATGGGTAGAAATAATGTGCCTCATTGCTCACTATTTTTGTGCCAAGTGTAGAACTTTTTGATTCTGTTTGGTCTTGGTTGTTTGATTTTTTAGGGTCTCTAAATGGAGATAAAATCTGTTGTTCTTCTGGAGTTGTATCTTTGTCTTTATTAAACCCTTGACCAAGTTGGACAGCTCCTGTTATTGATACATTATTTCCCTCTTCTGCAAATGTAGCCCCAAAGTTTTTAACATCGATACATTTAAATAAATTGCTTATTACAAGTGATGCATCTTTACATTTTTTTAAATCTTCTATTTTAAATAAATACTCGTATCTTTCTTTTAAAGATCTTGGGACTAATTGAACATTATTTTTATTATCTTTACTTATCTTCATTGATTTTATATAAAGGACTTTTTCACCCTCATCTTCCCACATCTTCTTCATAGGGTATTTAAAAGCCTTATCACTTCCAAATGTACTTCCGTCTGAAGTTGTCTTTGGATACCCTGTAAAATCTGCATTCCAATTTGCCATTATAGATTTTATCCCCAATACTCCATATACTCTTTTATCCATCTAAGCATCCCCCTTTTTTTCATCTTTTTCATATACTAAATTATTACTTAAAAATCCCGCAAGCAATATATCTTGGTCTATTTTGCTTTCTGGACGATATCCTAATACCATTGAATATAATTTTTTAAATTTATTGTTTAGACTCATTGAATAATTATAGTTTTTATATAGTCTCATAAGAGTAGTTTTTATAACTTCGTCGTTTTTTGCATTTAAAAATGGATTTATAAGTGATTGATTTTTGTTACTTGATTTGCTAAGTGTAAGTAAATAATAAGCAGTTTGTCCAACTGCAAAAAAATATTCCATATCATTTTCTATTGTATCAAGTTTTTCATTTTGTTCAGATTTATAATTTATCTTTTCTTTTAAATTAACTTTAACACTATTTAAAAAATCTGCCATTTTATTCTCCCCTTTAAAATATTCTATAAAAGACCATCTCAAGTTAAACTGATGTATAGCTGATATATTAAATCCTTTTACAACTGAATCTTTTAAAATTTCTAAAGTTGCTTTATTTAATACAGCTTCAATATCGTTAAAATATCCTTTATAAAGCCAGTTAAATATAGAATTTCTACACATCAATAAATTTCTTTTTTTGACATTATCATTGAATTTTATCTCATTTGCATCGGTGAAATAATTTCCTTTTAAAAACTTAGAAAAATACACTTCATGTAAAAGTTCCTGAATATCTTTCTTGTCGTAGTATTTAGAGTAATATTCTACATTCTCTCCTTTTGAAAAATTCAAATCTATGTCTATATAAGATTTATAATAAAAAGCTTTTTTAAGATTATATTTATAATTAGAAATAATGTCATAATCTATAATTTCAAGATTTTTCCCCTTTTGGATTCTAAGATAGATTCCTGTGAAATCATGTTTTTCTAGCATTTTTCCATTTTCTAGCTGATTTATAGTATTTCTTGTTTTAGACTTTTGTTCGTCGTTATCTATATATATATTGTATTTTTTTCTAGCTGCACATCCTGAAAGATAATCAAAAAACTTCTTTTGTAAAAATACTTCTTCATTATCTATCAAGTATGGTATTTTTGTCTTTCTTGTTTTGTTGTCTAGATAAGGCTTTTTACCATTTAGCCCTAAATTATCATTTGGAAATCCAAACAACTTATTATCTATTATTTCGTTGTATTCATTTTTATTATATATATTGGGTATAAGGTATCTTTTACTTTCCTTTTTATAAAGCTCTATCGTCTTATCTTCATCTTTAAACCTAAAAAATATCTTTAAATAATCTTTGTTTGTATTTATATTTAATTTAAAAATATTGCCTTTTATCCAGCTTCTTATACTTTCCAAAAGCTCTTCATCTACTTTGCCTATTTCGTCTTCAGTCATTTTATAGACATCTCTTGATTTTTTATTACTTTGATATTTTTTCATAGGTTCTTTTAAAATATTATAAAAATCATCTATAATCTTATCACTTAACTTGTTTTTTATATTTTCCTTTTTAATAAAAAAACTAAGGTAGTTGTTGCTGTGAATTGTCTTTGTCGTATCCATAGGTTTATTCATATCAACTAGCTTGCTGTAATAGTCGTACATCTTTGCTTTATTATAGTCTATATCTCCAGTTTCTAAAGCTTTATCACTATTTTTATCAAGCTTTATATCAAAAGGTTCTCTCATTTTAAACCCATCATTACAAATATCTACTATTATATAAGTCCCATCAGCTGGTATATGATAATCTGTAATTAATTTGTCGCCTTCTTGTTTTAGTATTTGTTCAAAAATATCTAAACAATCCTTTAACATTCAAACACCCCCTATTTATAGGAATTTATAGTTTACAAATCCGCAGCCTCTCGAATTCATCTCCATAATTCCCGCACCAAGCGCCATATATGCCAGTTTTTGTGCCCTTTTATCATCACTTATATAAAGGTTTATCTTGTCACCTAATAGCTTTATATCTTTATATTTTACTGAAATAGGCTTTTTGTTTTTTACATCAATTTTGTTGAAAAGATCAAAATTCTCTTTCATCTTTTCCCCTGTGATTTTGTTGTATTTTTTTATAAGGTTTTCCTTTATCCTTCTTTCATAATCATCAATCGACATAATATCTCGCCAATATCCGTTTTCATTTTTAATTATAGCTGGTGTTAGAGAATAAATTTTTTCAATAGGTCTTTGAGATATGATTTTGATTTCGCTAGATAATGCCTTGATAGAATGTGTCTCTATATTTAAAAGCGAATTTGAGAAAAACTCTCCCAAATCTAAATTAACCGTTCTTATGGTAAGCGTATATATCTTTCCTTTTTTATAAATTTTATCTGCCTCAACTGGATATGGAAAATCAAAACAATAAAATTTATACTCGTTTTTTTTGTGCATTTCTAGCAATTCTTTTCTTTTTGAAAAGCTATAATCGATTAGAGAGCATACCTTTGACTGTATATCACTTGCATTTGTATCTTCTTTTAGTAAAATTTTTACCCTTATTTGTATAACTTTCATGTTATGTCCCCCAGATTTATTATTTTTTATATTTTTATTATATATGACTTTTACATATTTTCACAATATTTTTGTATTTATATTTCAATAATTGTTGCATTAAGTGATTTTTGTTAATTAGGAGATGTATTTTGGTTTACTTTTATTTTTTGAGATGAAGTATGTGTTTTATTTTTATTGAATTGAAAATATATATTTTAAAAATTGTTAAATGGAGTTAGATACATCATATGTTACTGTTAAACTATGATAACTGCATTATTTCAGATCGTCTATTTCATTTAAATACATCATATGTTACTGTTAAACTCAGAAAAATATCACATTTGCTATATCTGAAACTGGATTTAAATACATCATATGTTACTGTTAAACTGGGGACGAGTGGAGAATGTTGGCAACTATACACGAATTTAAATACATCATATGTTACTGTTAAACGTAACTGCATCTTGATAATCAGTATCTTTTATTGTGATTTAAATACATCATATGTTACTGTTAAACTAATAATTTATAGTGTATTATATA
>NZ_CABQXJ010000044.1:0-24654 GCF_902468165.1 uncultured Intestinibacter sp. | reverse complement strand
TATAAAATAGTTTAATTTATTTATTAATCTATTTTTTTAATTAAATATTTAATTATATGGTTTAAACTTTCTAAGTCTTAATGCATTAGATACTACAGACACAGAACTTAAACTCATAGCAGCTGCTGCTATCATTGGATTTAGAAGTGGACCTCCAAAGATATATAAAACACCTGCTGCAACTGGAATTCCGATTGTATTGTATCCAAATGCCCAGAATAAGTTTTGTTTTATATTTCTGATTGTATCTTTACTAAGTTTTATAGCTGTTGGAACATCCATTAAGTCATTTTTCATTAAAACAATATCAGCCGATTCAATAGCAACATCAGTACCACTACCTATTGCTATACCGATATCTGCTGCTGCAAGAGCAGGAGCGTCGTTTATACCGTCTCCAACCATAGCAACAAAGTTTCCTTCAGCTTGTAATTTTTTAACTTCATTTGATTTATCTTCTGGAAGAACTTCTGCTAAAACTATATCTATACCAACTTGAGAGGCAATAGCTTGTGCAGTGTTTTTGTTGTCACCAGTAACCATAGCTACTTTTATACCTAAGTTGTGTAAAAGCTCAACAGCTCTTTTACTACTTTCTTTTACAACGTCTGCAACTGCAATAATTCCAGCAAGTTCATTTTCAATTGATATAAACATAGGTGTTTTTCCTTGTTTAGCTAATTCATCGTATTTATTTTCAACTATGTCTAAAGATATATTTAAATCCTCCATCATTTTCACATTACCAAGGTTTATCTTTTTATTATCTATTACTGCATTTATACCTTTTCCTGTAACTGAGTTGAATTTTTCTACATTTATTAAGTCTATATTTTTTTCGTTTGCATATCTAACAATAGCTTCACCAAGAGGATGTTCAGATCCTTTTTCTGCTGATGCCGCTAATTTAAGTATATAATCTTCTTCGTAATTTCCATAAGTTATAATCTCAGTAACTTTTGGCTTACCTTCAGTAATTGTACCAGTTTTATCGAATATTACTGTGTCTACTTTATGTGCAAGCTCTAATGCAACACTACTTTTTATAAGTATTCCATTTTCAGCACCCTTACCAGTACCAACCATAATAGCAGTTGGTGTCGCAAGACCTAACGCACAAGGACACGCTATTACTAATACAGATATAAATATTGTAAGAACAAAAGTCGTATTTTCTTTTCCTATAATAGCCCAAAGTAATGCAGCTACAACAGCAATTGTTATAACAGCAGGTACAAAATACCCTGCTACAGTATCTGCAAGTTTTGCTATAGGGGCTTTTGTCCCTTGAGCATCTTCAACAAGTTTTATAATTTGAGCAAGAGCAGTATCTTTACCTACTTTAGTAGCTTCAAATCTTATAAGACCGTTTTTGTTTATACTAGCACCAGTAACGCTATCACCAACAGTCTTTTCAACAGGCATACTCTCTCCAGTAAGCATTGACTCGTCTATTGATGTATGTCCAAATACGATTTTACCATCTACAGGTATTTTTTCACCAGGTTTAACAACTACAATATCTCCAACTAAAACTTCATCAATAGAAACCTCAACTTCTTTATCATCTACCATAATTATCGCAGTTTTAGGTTGTAGACCCATAAGTTTTTTAATAGCCTCAGAAGTTTTACCTTTTGAACGAGATTCTAAAAACTTACCAAGAAGAATTAATGCAATTATTATACCAGCACTTTCAAAATAAAGTTGGTGGTGATGAGACATATGCATCTCCATTGATACACCTGCATTTCTTATTAAGTTTATAGTAGTATATAAACTGTATATAAATGCTGATGATGTACCGATTGCAACTAATGTGTCCATATTTGGACTTCCATGGAATAGTGATTTAAATCCGTTTATATAGAATTTATAACCAACAAGCATAATAGGTAGAACTAATACAATTTGTATAAGTGCATAGTTTATAATATTAGTCTCTGGACTTATTATGTTTGGTACTGGCCAAGGTCCAAATGGCTTTGGTACCATAGGTCCCATAGCTATATAAAATAGTGGTATTGCAAAACAAATCGCAACCACAAACTTTCTAAATAAAGTATTTTTCTCTTTATCTTTTCTCTTTTGATCCTCATCTACAGTTTCTTTATTTTCTTCAGTTATAGGCTCATATCCAGCCTTTTCAATTGCCTTAGTAATTTGAGATAATCTTACTTTAGTTGGGTCATAAGTAATTATCGCCTTTTCAGTTGCTATATTTACGCTAGAGTCCTCAACACCATCAAGCTTCTTAGTCACTCTTTCAACAGCCTTTGAACAAGCAGCACATGTCATACCGTGAACAGTAAGCTCTATTTTTTTATTATTAGACTCCATAATAGGCTCATACCCAGCCTTTATAATAGCGTTATTAATTTCATCAAGAGAAACTTTATTTTCATCATATGAAATAACAGCCTTTTCAGTCGCAATATTTACATTAGATTCCTTAACACCATCTAACTTTTTAGTAACTCTTTCAACAGCCTTCGCACAAGCCGCACAACTCATGCCACCAACTTTCATTTCGATTTTCTTTATTTTTTCTTCCTCTTTAATTAATTTATAACCAGCCTTACTAATCGCCTTTTCCAGCGTATAATAGTCGATTTTATCATCTTCAAACTCTACAGTTAACTTTTCTGTAGCTAAATTTACATTTTGGCTTACAACACCATCGAGCTTTCTAACAGCTCTCTCAGCCGCATTAGCACAAGAGGCGCATGTCATGCCTTCCACTTTATATGTCTCTTTCACTATATTGCTCATAAGATTTCCTCCTTACCTTTTATTGTGTACAAAATTTGCATGCTTTAAACATCCTTTTTTATATTTTTTTGATATTTTGTTAATATATGTTTTCTGGATGTCAGGGTGTTTTAAAAATACCCCCTATAGGTATAATAATAAGACATATTGGTGGAAATTTCAATATTAATTTAATATTTTTTAAATTTATTTCAAATAGTTTTAGACTTAACCAGCGGATTGAGTTTACAAGCACTTGAAACATACAAAGACTTTATAGATACAGACGAAATTTACTTTGGTGGGAACAATTTTGAAATCTATTTTGAAGAAGATGATTTTGATAGTTTTGTAGATAATCTTCAAAATTATGATATTGAGTATATTCATCCTGTAAAAGAACATTCATGGGAACAGCGCGTGGTCTGTTTATATGATCCTGATAAGCATATTATTGAGGTTGGTGAAAATATAAAAGTTGTTTGTAGGCGATTTTTGGATAGTGGTATGACACCTGAGAAGGTTGCAAGCGTATGGATGTTCCGGTGGAGTTTGTAGAGGCTTATATGGGATAATATTTGTTTTTTGCAATAAAATCACCTTTCTTTATTATATCTGTAACTTGAATAGCTACATTATAACTAGAAAGGTGATTTTTTAGTAATATTTTATAACTACTTTAAAATACTAACTTTAAATTATAGTTATTACTTTTATTTAATCATATATTATGTGCTATATATTCAAATAGCATATCAATAGTTGCATCCATATTACTATAGAATTTAATAAAATAATTTAATAGATATGTATCAGTTTCTCTTTCCTGACCATAAAATCTAAACCTATTTAGCCATCTCTCTGGTTTTCCATCTTTGTCAACATCCCATACATAACTAATTATATAGTTTATAGGTTTATAATTAACAACATGTGTTTTATACCCAAAAAACAAGGACTCATCATTAATAAAAAAGGCATTATGAACTATAGCATTTCTAACCATAATTAAATCAGTATAATTCCTTTTTCCACTAAAAAAACTATTTTCAAATCCTTTGTAGCTTTTATATTTTTCTCTACATTTATTAATATCATTAAAATATATATTCCCTGATTTTAATTTTATATATTTATCAAAGTTTTTAGGGAACATAGAAATTTCATACAAGAGTTTGGCAGTTAAATCTAAAACCGAACACAATTGGATAATTATACCAGAATACAACGAAGTTATTTCAGTAACATAACCGCCTATATACTTATATTCAAATGTATTCTCCATATCTTTCAACTCTTCATTTGAATTATCTAGATGCTGAAAAAGAACTTCATTTATTCTATCACTTAATTTTATAAAACTTTCACTAGCTGACCATAAATAATTTTCGATACTTCTTATTATAGATATTAAATCTGATTGATAGATTATTCTTTTAATTTCTTCTTGTGTAAATCTTTCTACTATACTTTTATCAATTAATTCGTCTTTAAATTTCTGTACTGTATAAAAAAATTCTGGTACAATGCCTTCTGTCAGTAAAGGTATCGGATATATTTCATCTATCTTACTATTAGTTTCCTTTTCTAGTATTTTATTAGTAAGCAATATTCCAAATGAAACCATTTTGTCTTCTATTTTAGAAATTTGTTTTTCAACATCTAAGAATTTATTTTCGTATATTATTCTAAATTGATATTTATTTTTTATAGTATTATAGTTTCCTATTAATTTGATATTATATTCATTTTCTAGTTTTACTATTCCGTTCTCATCATATGCAAAATCTGTACAAATATCTTTATTATATGTTTTTAAATATATTTTATTTTTTTCAACAAATCCTTTAACACCTTTTGTAAATAATAATTTCATAAAATCTCCTCTTTGTTTTTATTTATACATATAATAATAAATCAATATATGCTTTAATAATATATTTTTCCATTATACAAGGACTATCATTGCTTTCTAAATTAGACTTGTATATCCCATACACTTAGGTAAAAATACATATTTACAACATTCATCTTGTGGCTTTGTTTTGATAATTCTAATATATGTATCAAATAGACTATCTTCTATAGTCTCAATAGTATATTTTTATTTTCCTAAGTTATAATTATATGTATAAATATTTCCTTCTACATCAATTGAAAATAAATTCGAATCATTATTTCCTATATCCCTAAAATTACTCTTTTCTTAATTTTATCACATAGTACTATTATATAGCACTTTTATACTTGAATCTATATATTTTATTTACAATTGTATTAATCCTATAATTTGTTCATTAAAAAATAATTAGTTAACAATTGAAAGTTCAAAGATATAAGAGCAACACCTTTTACATAGATGTTGCTCTATTTAAAATATTTATTTTTTTACTCTTGATTCCTTATAACACTCAGGACAACCACTTCCTGCACTTCTAGCATATACTTTTGCTTGCCACTCATGTCCTTTATCGCATTTCCACCATACCTTTTTATGACTTCCTATCCCAACGTCATATGGTGTTAAATGTCCATTTTTACTTTGATTCCATTCCTTACTTAGTTCTTTATTCAAACTCCCTAAGCTTTTATCTTTTGTAACTTTTTGTCCTGTACAATAATGGCAACCACTACCTGATGCCCTATTACATATTCTAGCTTCCCATTCATGCCCTTCATTACATTTCCACCATACCTTCTTTCCACTCCCTGGCATAACATCATATGGTGTTAAATCTCCATTTTTACTTTGATCCCATTCTTTTACTAAATCTGGATATAAAGTCGCCAAACAATTATCTTCACATACTTTTTGATTTGAACAATATGGACACCCAGTACCTTTATTCCTACTATGCACAGATACTTGCCATTCATGTCCTTTATTACATTTCCACCATACTTTTTTTACACTATTAGCTACTACATCATTTGGTGTTAAATCTTTATTTTTTGTTGGGTGCCATTCCTTTGCTAATTCTGGATTTTTCGTAGCTAAACAATTGTCTTTACATACCTTCTTATTTGAACAGTATGGACATTCTACTCCATTATTTCTACTTGAAATAACTGCTTGCCATTCATGTCCTTTTTTACATTTCCACCAAATTCTTTTCTTACTTCCTGGTATAATATCATAAGGCGTAAGATCTCCATTTTTTGTTGGATGCCATTCTTTTGCTAACTTTGGATTTACAGTAGCTAAACAGTTATCTTCACATACTTTTTGATTTGCACAATATGGGCATCCAGTGCCATCATACCTAATTTTTATTATAGACTTCCACTCATGTTCTTTACTACATTTCCACCATACATATTCTTTGCTTGCAGTACTAAAATTCTCAAGTTTTAAATCTTTATTTTTTTCATAATCCCATTCTTTAGATAATTCATTAAATCTATCCCTGTTTACATTACTAAAATCATAATTTTTATATTGTGCTAAAATTTCAAACCTATCTCTTTCAATGTTTATTTCTTTTTCTAATTCAATACATGCTTCTGAATACTCTATACTAAATTTTTTTATTTTTTCTAAAATAATTTTTATTATTTCTCCTATATTGTTATAATTACTTTTCATTTTATATTCAATATAGTCAAAACCTTTCATATCAATTTTAGGACATCCTTTTTCTCTGACTCTAATAAAATTAATTTTATTATTATATAAAATTTCATTTTTATTTGTGTCCTTTGTTATAGCTTCCTTAGTAGAATGAAATTGTGCCCCATCATATTCTATTGCAAAATTAATATCTTCAATAAAAATATCAATCTCTACACCTTTATACTTATACCTATTATGTACTTTATTAAATATTTTTTTTAAGTAATAATAAATTGTTTGTTCAGGAAAAGATGTTTGGAATCCATTACAATATGGGCATCCTGTTCCGCTACTTCTGCTAGCAATTGTAGCTTCCCAACTATGACCTTTATTACACTTCCACCATACTTTTTTACTACTCTTAGATACTACATCATTTGGTGTTAAACCTTCATTTCTTGTTGGATGCCACTCTTCTGCTAATTGGGGATTTATTGTAGATAAACAGTTATCCTCACATACTTTCTGATTTGCACAGTATGGACATCCCTTGCCTGAAACTCGATGATATACTGATGTTTGCCATTCATGTCCTTTACCACATTTCCACCATACCTTTTTCTCACTATTCGCAACTATATCATATGGTGTTAGTTTTTTATTTTTTATAGCATGCCATTCTTTTATTAAATTTGGATGCAAAGTTGCCAAACAATTATCTTCACATACTTTTTTATTTGCGCAATATGGACATCCTGCACCCTTATTTCTATTATTGACAGATACTTTCCATTCATGACCATTCTTACACTTCCACCACACAACCTTATTACTTGCCCTAGTAACATCTGTAGGTCTTAAGTTACCATTTTTTATTGGATGCCATTCTTGTGCTAACTTTGGATTTACTGTTGATAAACAATTGTCTTCACATACTTTTTTATTTGCACAATATGGGCATCCTGTACCTCTATTTCTATCATATATGCCTGCTTCCCATGTATGACCTTCACTACATTTCCACCATACCTTTTTATGACTCCCTGGCATAACATCATTTGGTGTTAAATCTCCATTTCTTATCGAATCCCATTCTTTTGAAAGTTCTGAATTTATTGTTGCTAAACAATTATCCTTACATACCTTTTTATTTCCACAATAAGGACACCCTCTCCCTGCTGATCTATTATTTATAGGGGCTTGCCATTCATGTTCATTACTACATTTCCACCATACTTTTTTATTCGAAAAATTAGTTACATCATAAGGCGTTAATTTTTTATTTTTTTTGTTATTCCATTCTTCAGCTAGTTTTGGATTTACTGTTGCTAAACAATTTTCTAATGTAGCTATTTTTCCAGCACAATATGGACATCCATTGCCTCTAGCCCTATCACCTATTATAGCCTGCCATTCATGTCCATTACTGCACTTCCACCATACCTTTTTTCCACTACCACAAGTTACATCATTTAATGATATATCTTTATTTTTCGTAGGATGCCACTGTTTAGCTAATTCTGGCATCTTCTCTATTAAATAGTTTCCTTTATTTCTTCTTTTGCTTTCCATTATTCCAATATATCTCTCTTTTCCTAATTTTTATAAATATTATATATAATCTATTTTAACACCAATCTCCACAAAAACAACCACTGAACCCAAATGCACCTACCAAACTGACCAAAATCAACACCCCTAAACTTAAACGTACTCCTTAGGTCTTTAACAGTCATCACCCTTATACTCTAAAGTCCTAACCAGGTCTCCAAAAATCACACCATCCTGACCAAAATCCACGCATTCGACAAAAAACACCCCATCACTTGACCCAAAAGTCTACCCTTACCGTATTTTCTTCCCCTTTATCCAAACCAAAATACGAATAAAACTGATGAAAACATGGACCAAATAACTCCTCTACTATATATCTACTATATATACTATAAAACTATAAAAAAAAGTAGATAATCTTAAGTCTGTACTTACCGATTTATCTACTCTTTTTATTAAGATCCATTTTCTTATCTTAATTATTCTATAATATTTTTATATAGTAATATTTTTTATAATAGATTACCAACTTTATATAGACTCTGCCTTGTCAGCTATATTTCTATTTATCCTTCAATCTAAGTACTCTATGATTTCCTTTTTAAAAAGATTTTTATATGTTTCTCTCAGTCCTTTTTGGATGATTTCAACATATCTTTCACTAGGTAGATTTTCTTCATTTATTTCATAATCAGTAAATGTAACAATCTCTCTACCATCATAAGCACCTAACCTTACTTTATTTTGATACTTACTTCCTTCGAATAATTTAATTTGTTCGAATTGTTCTTTTGTTATAAGATACATTCTTCCCAAAGTAAGTTCATTTTTATCTTCCTTAGGGTCTATAAAAGCTAACCCTTTGTTTTCCCAAATACAGGATTTACTTGCAAAATATAATTTATGATTTATTAATACTGGTTTTGAGGCTATAGGTGGTGTTGTATCATCACAAGAATTTATATAGTTCATAAATCTATTGTAATTTAAATTCGAACCATAACTTGCATACCATAGGTACTCATCTTCAATTTTTTCTTTCCAGTATTGAATTTTATTTTCTTCATAAACTTCTTTATTGTAAACATATATTATAGCTAAATGAGATTTCCCTGTTTTATCTTTTACTATGGCAAATTCTCTAGTATATAGATTGCCATTTGATTCTAAAATATCTATGTTTTTAAGCAAATCATAATCTATAGTGTATAATTCGCCTTCAATAGAGTCTTTTTCAGAATGTTTTGCAGCTGGATATCCAAATCCTGTATCATACAATTCAAACCCTTCTGCTACAGCATCTCCCAAAACATTTGCTTGGCTAAGTAACCCATGATTAGATTGGTCGAACATAAGAGTTCCATAAACAAATATTTTCAATTTAGTATTTTCTTTTAGTTTAATTATTTGTTTAAACTTTTCTTCGTAATTACAATTCCAGTCACAAATTGTTTTTCTTTGATCCAATCTTTCTTGCATATCTTTAAATATACGTCTTATACACACATTAAATCTTGGGCATAAGTTTTTATTTTCTTTTAAAAATACAAATAAACCAGATTCTATAAACATACTTAAAACTTTTATTCTTCCGTCTTCCGCCTCATAAGTTTTATTTTTGAAAAAGGATGCGATTTATAAGATACTTAAGTATATGTGTGAATTAGGAATTTTGAAGAAAAAGACTGTTTTTTTAGTGAGAAGTTTTCTTATTTTACATAATTAATCCAACATTCTTTATTTAAATTCATTTTTTCTTCCTCCAAACTATTTATTTTTTATATAATCTTTTAAATATAAAAAGACCCCCTAATAAGAGGTTCTTTTTATATACCTAGATATTCTTTTAATGCACTTTGTAATATTGCAGAACAATTCACTTTATTCTCCATTGCAATATCATTTAACCATTTTGGTATAGTAAGAGTCTTTTTTACACATCTATTTTTCATTTGATCTCTTACGGGAATCATCCATATATCTATTAAAACAATGCTTTGAGTATCTTCTGTTTTTATTAGATTTATCTGAGATGGTTCTGGAATTTCTTCTTCATCTTGTTCTAATCCATACATATATAATTCTAGTACTTCTTTAGCATTTCTAAACGCTTCTTCCTGACAATCCCCACAAGTTATACATCCCGGTAAATCTGGAAAAGTAACTGTTATGCCGTCATTATCAAAATCAAAAATAGCAGGATATATATATTTGTCTTTTACGTTCATAAAAATCCCTCCTAAATAAAGAGCTGAGGGAAACTATTGCTTCCCATACTCAATTTGGGCTTGTAAAAAGATACTTTTTACAGTTTTAAGTGGCAAATCCTTTTTAGGATGAGGAACAGAAACGCGCCCCTTTTTATTCGGATGCTTAAACATATAATGAGATCCTCTGCAGCTCACTTCAAACCACCCATCTTGTTTTATGATTTTAATAATTTCCCTCGAGCTCATAGCATAAATACTCATCAAGAAAATCCTCCTTTGTTTTTAATCATAAAATTTTTATAAAATGTAATTTTTAACAATACATTTTTAAGAACTTTTTAACTTTTAAATAGAATAATCTTGATCTTTTTCCTAACAAATTCAGAATCTTTATAAGTATTTATACGTATATTATATACGTATAATTTATATTTTTCAATAATTTAATTCAAAAACTAATCATATATTTATTTAATATTATAAGTACCTTCATACCCTTCACTACGATAAGGATATATCTTAGTATTTGTCATATATATTCATAAAAAATCATAAGAAAATAATCTGTTTATCTTTAATCGCCCATATTAGATCATCTATAGGTATTGATGTAGCTATCTGATTTAAATCCTTGCCATAATACAATAAGTTGTAACAATGCCTACAAATCATTTCCTCGACCTAAAATAAATCTGTCAAAATTACATATAAAATCCCTTTTTCTAAGATTTTTCAACCATTATAAGATATAATTAATTAAGAGAATAATTAACTAAACTAACAAATCAAATACATATCCAATAAAACATTTCTACGTTCTCTAAATTTACATACAAGGGGTTGATTATTATGAAATTTACTATGTGTGGATTTTCTCAACAGGCTGCTTTGGAATTTGGACTTGATACGACGGATTTATATATACTTAGATGGATTGTGGATTTTATGGAGTCTGGTCGTATGCGTACTATGACTCTTGATGGTGAGAGGTATTACTGGGTTTCTTATCAAGGTATAGTGGATGATATGCCACTTCTTTACATAAAAAAGGACGCTGTTTATAAAAGACTTAGACATATTTGTGACTTAGGTATATTAAAGAAGAAAACTGTCTGCTGTGGTGGGAAGTATTCTTATTATACTCTAGGTGATAATTTTGGTGAGCTTTACAGATTTGAAACTGCCTCTAGCAATAATAATTTTGATGATATTAATTCTAATCAGGATATGGAATATATCTAATTTAAACTATACCCTTTTGCTTTAGATGCAATACCTATGTATTTAAAGTAGACTCCTTTTGTTTTAGAGACAATACCCTTTGCTTTAAAGTAACAGCTTTTGTCTTAGATGCAACACCCTTTGCTTTAAAGTCGACCCTTTTGTTTTAGAGACAACACCCTTTGCTTTAAAGTCGACTCCTTTTGTTTTAGAGACAACACCCTTTGCTTTAAAGTAACAGCTTTTTCATCAAAAACAACACTAAACTGACCACAGTCAGAACCAAACTGACCGTAACTCGGAACAAATAACTAATCTATTATATAAATCTATTATATTCACAGTAATCTACTTTTATATTCACAGCAATCTACTTTGAATCCATCTATATAACAAACTCCATCAAATATTCATCTCATCAAAATACTTTAAAGGTGATGTTTATTTTTTTAAGGATAAGCTTTAAATAAGTAAAATAATAAGCTAGAAGGTTTTATCACCTTCTAGCTTGCTCATAAGTTTTTAATTATCTAGACTTTTTGTACGTACTTTTTATTTAATGTAATCCATCCTTTTCTATATGGTACATAGCCCCATTTACCATTTGACGAAATACTTGTTATACGATATTGTATGCCAGCTCTCGGGGCTGTATATATTATTGCAGAGTCCATGCTAGGTAATTTTCTAATATTTACTTTTGTCAAAGTTTTGAGATAAAATGGTATTTTAACTTTTATATAATTAGTTGTTATTTTATTTATTTTTGATTTGTTTTTTGAAGTGTCCTCAGTTTTTTCATTATCACTAGATTTAAATCCATTTAGACCTAATTTTTTAATTATAGTTGGATAGTCTTTATAGCAGTAGTTTTGGTCAACTGCATTAGAACTTACTCCTGCTACTTTCTTGTTTGTCAAGTAGTTTACTTCGCCTCCAAATTGCCACATTGCTATCTCATAAGTTGTATAAGTTGAGCGTGAAGCATACTGAGCTATCCAGTGGGCGTAATTTTTCAATTCACTGTCTATTAAATTGTCTCTTAATATATATTTACCTGAATATATACCTACATAGTATCCCGCATTTTGTATCTCTTCTAAACAAGTTACAACTGCCTTTGTCATATTTGCTCTGCTCACTGATTGTAGAGTTTTTTGATCTTCTACATCAAGCCAAATTGGGTATTCAAATTGTTTGCCTTTTATAGCATTTAATATAAACTCTGCTTCTTTTTTAGCAGTGCTTACACTGTTACATCTTGAGTAAAAATAGCCACCAACTGGCATATTTACTGCTTTTGCTCCTTTATAAAATTCTTCAAAATATGGGTCTAAATTTAGATTATTTCTGTTTGATGTGCTTGCAAAACCAATTCTCAAAATTGCAAATTTAACACCTGCATCTTTAACCTTTTTCCAGTCTATCGGGTGATTGTACTTACTTACATCAATCCCCCACACTTTTGTTGGCATTTTATCACCTTCTTAATATACCTTTTAAATTAGTTAATATTTTATCAAACACTTACTCTTTCTTTTTAAAATTTAACACAAGGTATAATACTTCTTATTAATATCTTATAAAAAATATCGCCAAAAAGTGACATTATAAATTCTTTTATTTGTTAAAAAATACAAGTTTATATGAATATTTTTAATAATTTTATACAAAATACTATTGAGGTGATAAAATGGTAAATTTAGATACAAAAGAAAGATATCTTTTAGAAGACGCAAAAACTCAAGAAGCCCTATGTGTCGCAAAATACAAAGAACATTCCGAAAAAGCTTCTTGTCCAGAACTTAAAAACTTATTTAGCTCACTAGCATCAAAAGAGCAAGAACACTTAGATACAATAAACCAAATTTTGAGCGGAACTGTACCTAATGTAGAACAAAATCAAAGTAAACAAGGACAACAAACTCAACAAAATACTCAATCACAATTTAATTTAGGCAATCTACAAAGCCAAACACCAATAAATATGCAGGCAAATTACAACGAAACCGACAAATTGCTATGTGAAGACGGTCTATCAATGGAAAAATACGTTTCAGCTACATATAATACATCTATTTTTGAATTTAGAGATGAAAACATAAGAAAGGTATTAAATCATATTCAAACAGAAGAACAAGGACACGGCAAAAAGATTTACGACTATATGCATCAACATGGGATGTATAATTAAATATATCAAATAAATAACATGGTCATCTCAAATAAACTATCTTCAACTTAGAAATTTTAATTTAAGTTTATTTGAGATGACCATATAAAAATCTAATTAAAAGCTATTTTTTAGCAAGAAATCTTCAGCTTCTCTTACTTTATCTGTAATATCTTTTCCATCTTTATCTATAATTTTTTCACTAATCCAACTTCCGTCGATATTATTTTGATATCTCACACCTTTATAATAATTATTTTCAGCGGCAAAATAAGGATTAGGTTGTATCATAATTGAGTTATATGATTCAAGCACTCCCGCTACAGGCATATTATCATCTGTTATATTTTAGAGATTTATATAAAAATAAACTAATTATACCAAAATCAAAAGACACAGATTCTATAAATAAATTCAAGCAAAATTTAAAACAAAATCATCCTCAAATAATTCTATTTTCTTCTCCCCACTTACACATTTCCTCCAATATAGGCATAGTTTTTCCATATGGTATATTTTCTGCTATCTCATTTGTCTTTGGAATGTTTCATATGCACCAGTGATTATACTCATTTGAAAATACTACATCTAAGTCATCCATAATGATTGCTATTGAAACTGCTTTATGTGACATATTTTCGATTTTAAAAGCCGGTGAGATATCTTCCACAAATCCTGTATGCTTTTTGGGCATCATACAATTATTTTCAAATGATGGAGACGTTATTTTTAGTTTTTTATCATTTAACATTTATTTATTCCCCTTTCTTTTTAACTTTTTATAATATGAATACAACTTATATAGTTCACTTTTTATTTTCTATTCTTAAAATGACTTGTATGAAATTATATTATGAGCGATTCCAAAGATTATCATAAATAAAACTGCTATATAGTTATTTAACCAAATTGCCGAAAAAATAAAGTAAATCACCGGAAAAACAGCAAGTGGCATAGGTACAAATAAAAAAGCTTTACCCAGCAATTCTATATCACGCCCTCCTAAAAAATATCTAAACCATACGATATAATATAAAGCAAGGAATATTAAACCTACAAACATCCAAATACTTGTAAAATCCACTTTTTCTTTACATACTAAAAATACAATCGCCAACATATATAATATTCTTGTAGATTGTTCTATTATCTCTAGTATTTTATTAGTTTCTTGTTGTGTCGTCGGTGCGTTTTTCGGTGGCAAAATTACATACACAATATTTATAAGCATAGGCAATAAAAATACAATTAATCCGATCCATGAAAATCCTAATTTGACATTATTCATTATTTTTCCCCCTGTATAAAACTCATCTATATTTATAGTATGTATCACTTTGATATATGTATCAAGTTAGAAAATTAATCTTTTTGATTTTAAAATTTCTTCTCCTTGATTTCACACATTTTTTAATATATACTACAGATAATTTCAAGAATTGGAGATGATATTTTGAGATATGTAATAGTAAGCGTTGTTAAAGGACCTGCTGGCAATTTTAACAACAATTTAAGAAAAGAAGTTTTTGAAAAGCTCGGGGCAAAGTCGTCAAAACTGCCTGCACACTTTACGATAAAGGCTCCATTTGAATCTGATGATATTTCTGATTTGGACAAAGTTTTACAAGATTTTGCACAAAATCACAAAGCCCAAGATTACAAAATAAAGGGTTATAATCATTTCGACAACAGGGTAATATATATGGACGTACATATGAATAAAAAAAGTAAGCTCTTGCATGATGAACTTATAGAAGAATTAGAAAAGCTTCCTTATATACACTTTAAAAATCACGATTATAAAGATAAAGTTTTTCACGTTACAATTTCATCGAAAAAAATTCAAAAAATATACGACGAGCTTTGGGAATATGTAAATAATATACCTTGTGATTTTGATTGTAAGTTCGACAATGTTAGCGTATTTAAATGGGAAGACAATACATGGAAGTTATATAAAGAATATTTAATGGATATAAGATAATTTTTAAAAGTTAGATTATTAATGTAAACTAATTCAATCAAAAATTAACTATTAGTTAAAATTATTAAATTTTACTTAACTATACTTCAATTGTATTTACTAATTAAAATTGCTACTATTTAAGTATGGATCCAAATTTTAAATTTGAGGTAAAAAATGAAAATAAACGAAATTATAAAATTAAAAAGGAAAGAATTAAACCTTACCCAAGAGCAAGTAGCTGAGTATTTAGGTGTAACAACTCCAGCAGTTAATAAGTGGGAAAGGTATCTATATAAATATATTAGACATAATCGCTAAAATCCCTTTATTTCAATACTATCTTAATTTTGTCCAATTTTCAGTTATACAAAATTAAGATAGTATTGAATATATAATTTACTTTTATAAAAAGAAGATATATCTTTATTATTTTTATGATAATTATTCATAAACTAAAACAAATAATTGAATATGTAGATATAAAAGTTGACTTCTATAATATATTATAAATTACTATAGACTCTACTAAGAGTTGATTGTAAAAATTCCATAAGCAATATATTCTATTTATATGGAGGTGAAAAAAATGAATCCAGAAAGAGTGGGTAGTCTGATTCTTCAACTCAGAAAAGAGAAAAATATGACCCAAAAACAATTAAGTTCATTATTAAATATAAGTGACAAAACAGTTTCAAAATGGGAGCGTGGCTTAGGATGTCCTGATATATCTCTATTAAATGATATATCTAAAATATTTAATGTCAATATAGAAAAAATACTTCTTGGCGATTTACAAGAAAGCGATATAAATGGAGGAAATATGAAAAGAATTAAATTTTATGCATGCCCAAATTGTGGCAATATTATAAACTCAACAGGAGATGGTGATTTTTCTTGTTGTGGTAGAAAACTAGAAGCTTTAGTGCCTAAAACAATGGATGAAAAACATAACATAAATATAGAAGAAATTGAAAATGATTACTATATTGAAATAAATCATGAAATGACTAAAGAACACTACATTTCTTTTGTAGCTTATGTAACTTATGATAGATTACTTTTAATAAAACTTTATCCAGAACAAAGTCCAACGGTTAGATTCCCTAGACTTTGTGGAAAATTTGAAAGAGGAAAGTTTTATATATATTGTAATCAACATGGACTATTGATAAAAGGAAAATAAATTGTTAAATATGTATTTACCCTATTATTGAGTGAAATTCCAATAATAGGGTAAATACATGAATACTCTAGACAAAATTTCTAATAATTTAAATACTACTAATAAAAAATCAATTTACATCTCCTAATAAGTCTTTTATTTGTTTATCTAAATCATCTTTAACGGTTTCCAAATCAACTATAAGCTCGTCTAATTCTGTTTCTAGCTCTTCCTTTACCTTATTAACAAATTTACTATCACTATTATTTATAAATTTATAGCTTGAAAAAATTGAATTTAAAGACTCATCTATAGATAATAATTTTTTAAATAATCCATCTGAAAATAAAATTTTATTACTTAATATAATTTCATTCAATTTTGGTAATAAAGTATTACTTAGTTGTATTTCTATTTTGACTTGTTCTAATTTAGATATTGCTAAAACTACTTGAGCCTCTAAATATTCTACATATTCATTCTTCTCTATCTCGTATAGGTATTTTGATGACACTAATAAATTATTCATTAAATTGTCTAGTTCACAATTTATAAATTCGTTAGAACTTGAACATTTTATCAATTGTGTCCATTTTATTGTTTCATCTATTTTTTTTATATCCTCACATACTTTTTCTAAATTAGTATCATGAATTTTTTCTACTCTATCTTTAAGCATTTCGTTTAGTTTTTCCGATACAGGAATATTTACTACACCGCAACTATATATTGTTATTTTTTTACTAATAGATTCTATAAGTAAATATAATGATTTAATTTAATTTACTCTATTTTCATGTAATTTTGAATATTCTATATTAAATTTATCATTTATTTTGGTTAATTCACTTTTAAACTCTTCCAAATTTTTATCAAATTTATTTTGAATAATTTTTTCAAACATAAATTTCACTACATATGGAGAAATTAAAACACCTCCTATGAATGTAACTAAATTTATTAAAACTTCTATTAAGTTCATCTAAAATCTCCTTTTCTTTAAATACATACTCCTTAACTTCTCTTTATGATTCTTTATCATCTATATTTTGAATATATTACAATTAACTTTAAGGTCTCCTTCATAATCTCCAACTTCTTTTATTTTTGAATAAATTTCTGATATAGAACCTATAACAACTTCTCCATAATTATAGTCTTTATAAAGGCTTTTTATATATAGCTCCATAATTTTTACCATACCTTCAATAAATTCAATATCTTTTAAGGAAATATAATTTAACATATTTAACTCTAATTTATTCTTTTTGTATTCCTTTACTATAGAACATACTGGCTCACAATAATAAAGTATAATACTAAATAGCATGTCTGTTTTCTTTTTGTCAGTTGCACTCATTTTTTTATATGCATCTAAGCTAAATTCATATTTCATACTATTTAATATATTAATCAATTCATCATATGAAACTTTTCTGCTCGGATTGTTTTGAGATATTAGAAATTGTGGGTTTAAATAATGTTGAATTGGTTTGTGCTCATCAATATTATTACTTTTATATACATCATAAAAGCAAATAATCTTACACAATGTATATTGCAATTCTCGATAAAAATCATTGTGATATCTACTTTTCTCAATTTTAAGTTTAGCTCTATTATTTATATAGTCTATACGCTCAATAAGAATGGCCATAAATGCCGATGTAAAAACACTACATCCTATTCCTAATGCTATATCTTTATCTATATAGTTTTTATTTCCCGCCAAAAATATAAATCCAGATAACAATATTGTTGCTCCATAAAAAGTATTTCTATTAAAAATAAATTCAATAATTTTTTTCTAATCTTTTCTAAATTATTTTTACTATTTTTTTTCATAACTTCCCCCAATCATAAACCTCAATATATTTAAAATACTATACAATTACATTTAGATTATCAACATTAATCTTAAAATAAGTCTATTTCATCATTTCAATTATTTTATTATTATATTCTTCTGCTTTATTTTTTGCTTGATGTTAAAGAATTTAACAATACTATAATGCTTGTTATAGCTATCAAACATAATATTGAAATTATAATCAGTTTCTTGTTACAAAACATTTTTATCCTCCTATATTTTACTATATTATTATAAGTAATGTCCTATGGTTACGGCTATTAAACACTTCACTTATAAAAATCTTTAATTACTAAATAAAAAGATGTAAGTTTAAACCCCTCCCCCTTTTTATAAATCATTTCAGAGTCTTGATTATTTTATTTTTATTGGTGTAATTTTGCCTTTCTATACCTACAATAGCATTATATAAAGCATTTAAGGATTCTATTTTCACCTTATTATCTATAGATTTATTCTTTTGTATTTTTATATTCTAATTGAAGATTTTACATAATTTATAAATATTTATATTTCAACAATATCTTAATTATGTCTAATTAAAAATCAGACATAATTGTATCTATGTAAATATGTTAGACATAATTATTGAAATCCTTTTATTTCAATATTCCCTTAATTTTGTCTAATCAAATTAGACAAAATTAAATACTTGGTGTTACAATATATATATATTATAAATAAAAAAGTGAGTGGGGTTTATGGATAAGATACTGAAGAAAATAGATACTAGTCTTCTTGAAGCCGAAGAGATTAGTATAGAAGAGTTAGCCAATCAATATAGATTAGATTTAAATAATTTAAATATATTAGTAAATGAATCTGCAAAATATCAATCTGAAGCTACCTTTGACTCTAAAATATGGATTTTTTATAATGAAAATACATCAAACTATCACATTATTAATTTCTCTGAAATTGAGGAAATGGTTAAATTAGGAGTAATTAGTAATAATGATTACATGATTCTTAAATGTTGGATAGCTGATATCATAGTATATGAAAATAATGCTGCTACAACTATAACATCCAAAACGTCCAGTATTCTAAATATTTTTGTAGAAACACATGGATTTACTAAAGAATTTATACAAGATAATACTGGAAATAAAATAAAAACGTTCCTCGATTATATAGAATCCGATGATGTAAAAAACACTATAGTGACGCAATTAAAGTCATATGTAAATTTTGTAGAAAGAATAGGATATATTAACGATGGATATTCTTTATTTTTAAAAACAGTTTTTGAATATAAAGTAAAAACTACGAAAAGCAAACCAAGAAAACTACCTAAAAATTCTCATGTTTTTGAATTTGATTATTACATAAAAGATTTTTTTGAAGGAAATAATGACCCATTATTACAAAAGCTTTACTATCCTATTTGGATATGGTGGAAAGTTACTAATGTAATACCTATGAGACCTAGTGAATTAACCACAAAAACTACTAGAGATTGCCTAATTACAATTGATGATAAATACTATTTAAAAATTAATAGGGTTAAGGTGAAAAGGACTCCACATACGATGAGGAAACCTATGATACCTATTTTAGACAAACTTGAAATAACTAAAGAAATTTATGATGTAATACAAAAATATATTGATTTTACTGATTCTTATGAGTCATATACTTTATTTTCATGGATGGCTTTAGACGATTTTAGAATAAAATATATGGATATAAGGGATGTAGATGATTATAAAGAATATTTACCTGTGTTTCAGCCTAATGAAAACAAGTATAATCCGTTAGTATTTAATAGTGAAAATATGAATAACTTACTAAAAAGTTTTTATACACATATAATCGAAAATTTATATGGGTGTTATGTTAATAATGAAGATAAATTAACTCTTGGAGATACACGACATCTTGCTTTTTGTAGTTTATATTTACAAGGTATGTCTCCTGTAGAAATAGCTATGCTAGGTGGTCATACAACACTTGAAATGCAAGATAGTTATACAAATCATGTTACATATTATATAGATGATGAAATTCTAAGTTTTATTTCGGATAAATCCATTTGTGGTACAAATGCAAAAATGTTTAATACTCTAAAAGAGATAGTTGATAATAAACCATGGAGCTATGAATTAAATGTTGACTTGAGTGATTTTGAAAGGACTGATGATGGCATAGGTTATTGTTTACTAAGTACAGATACTAATGAATTTTGTGATGATGTTCCATATTGTTCGTTCTGTAGTAAATGGTGGTGTGAACCAACAAACGATTCTTACAAAGCAGTTAGAGACTATATTCTCAATAATGAAATAAATCCTCTACAACATGAGATTGAAATAGAAGAACAGTTTTTCATAACGCTTATTAATCAAGCAAAAATCGTAAATATAAATGGGCTTGCTGAATTAGATAAATCTGATGAGAGTGCAATAAAATCTCAATCTTTAAAAATAAGAGCAAAGGCTGATAAAATTGCTTTTCTTAAAGCATCTTTATTGGAAAGGAATATTGAAAAAATACAACAGTAGACAAAAAGGAGGTATAATATGAGCAAGACTGTTGGAAGAAAAAAAAACGAACTTACCGAAGAAAAAAAACAAGAAGCACAAGAAATTTTAGATTTAGCATTTAAGGATATTGGATGTGTAAAAAGTAAAATAACATATAATTATGTTTCTAAATTTAATAGTCATATAGCAAATAATCCTAATTACATTCGCGAAAATGGTGAATATTTCAATGACTTAGGAGTAAGATTTTGGTCTAAAAGCTACAATAATAAGCCTTATTATGGAAAGATTATTATTGATAAATTAAAATCTACTGAAGATGTAACTACTGGTGGAGAAGCCTTTGATATTAATAATAAAGACATAGAATCTTTAATTAATAGATATCACGATAAACCAGAAGAATTAAAAAAGAGAATGATTAATTTATTTTCAAAAGATAGAAAAACAATTCTAGATTTAAGAATAAGGAATGATAAATTAACAGATAAGATTAATGAAAAAGAAAAATATATAAAACAATTCGAAGAAGGCTTTGCTACTATATTTTGGAATAGTACATCAACATATAATTCTCTTAATGATGTATTAACTTTACAAAGACCTGAAGATGGTCAGGTTAATCAAGAATTATTAAACATGTTTAATCAAGATAAAGAAGGACTTGCAAACAAGTTTGATAGTTTTACTGCAAAATATAACACAGATAATATCCAAGCAGACAACAAATCTCAATCTGATAATAGCAGTAACAATGTTCTAAGCATACAAGATAAATTAAAAAAATTAGGTCTATCTAGCTCTGATGATGAAGGGTTATAGATTAAAAAAACACCTGCAAAACTTAATGTGGTAGGTGTTTTTGTTATATATATTTTTTAGATATCTTCTAATTTTATTTGACCTTTAACTTGGAATTTAGGCTTTGGATTTAGTCCCCAAAAGATATTTTTTTCTTTTTCTATTAAACTAATTTTTTATACTTATTTTTAATCCTATACGTTTTACTTCCTAATAATAAGTATCTCCATACTAACTTTTGACCTTGATAAGTTCCTGCTGATTTTCTATTTAATTTACAACAGTTTACAATAGTTATTGAATACTTTATATTATAATAATCAGCTCCTTCTTTCAATGTATTAAATATTCGTTTAGTAGTAATACATATTACTTTTTTAGCTCTGTAATGATTCTTGCCAATACGTTTTCCAAGATTTCTTTTATATGATTCTTCTGTTGTATAATCACATTGTCCTATTTTTACACCGTTTTTAAGGTAAGTTAAAATTGTTCTTCTACTTAAATTTAACATATCAGAAATTTCTGGTATACTATATCCATCATTCCATAAATTCCACGATTTAACACATAAACTTTTTTGACTCTCTTCCCATGCTAATTTCCATTTGACATTAGATAAATCAAAATAAGGAGATAATTTTTCTATAATATTATTTCTTATATACTCATATTCTGATTTTCTCATATCTATTACTATGTAATGCTTTATACCATTATTTAAAGCTAACTTTCTTTTATTTTCATCATTCTCTTGCTCATATTCTAATGAGTTCCAATTACTACCATTACTTTTATCCTTGTAATGTTGTTCTCCATGTGTTTCTATTATCATATTATAATCTTTTAAATAAAAATCATATCTAGAATTTTCACACCATTCATAAGTATTTTTATTCAATTGAAATATAAATTTTATATTTAATTGTTCGAGTATATTTGCTGTAAATTTTTCAGTTATAGGTAATCCGTCTGAACAATATTCACATAAATAATCTTTATTTATCATATAACTTAATGATTTCCTTTTTCTGCTAATTTTTTCACAGTCATTACATTTAATATAATATTTTTTATGACTTTTTGGAGCTATACTGAATGTATCTTCTATGACTAAATTATTTTCAGGTATTGCTATCATTTTAGATTTATTTGGATATAAGTAACCTAAACTATCTTTATAATGAATTTTTTTACTAGAACAATATGGGCATCTATTTCCTTCCGCAAAATGCTTACAACTTACTTCATATCCATCATTATCATTATGATATTCTTTTTTTAAACAATACATCCAAACTTTTTTACCACTCTTCGGACTTAATTCCCAAGGATTTAAAATATTTTTATTACTCCAATATTTTTCTAAAAATTCTTTATCTATGTTATCTATTCCCCACTGTGCAAAACTATCCTTCCAATGAACTTTTTTACTGGCAAAAGAATTACAATATCCACATCTAACACCTCTTTTAGAAAAATTATAACAACTTGTCTCATATCCAACTTCATTTCCATCTCTATCAAAATTATGATATTCCTCTTTAATGCATATCATTCTAATCTTTCTCTCACTACCTTTACTTATTTTACTCAAGTCAATCCCATATTTGCTATTTAAAATTTTAATTCTTTCAACTTGTTCTTTTGTATAATTATCTTCTATATATTTAAGAATACTATTTTCCCATTTAACATTTCTATTCATATTGATATCTCCTTAGAATAATATTTTTTCTTTAATGTACTTATAATGCTCTATTATATAACAAACATCTTTTTAGGTGTATATATTATCTAATTTTTCAAATTAAAACAAATATTTATCAAAATAGGAATATATCAATAATATCGTTACTATTTTTTTAGAGTAAGTATAAATATGTAATGTTAACAAAAGAACTTGATAATGCACAAATTTCAAATTTACTTTATACACATGATGTTTTGATAGATATAATATTCGAATATTCAAGAAGCACAGGTAAAGAAATGCTTAAACATATAAATCTTACTCATTTTACTGAAATACCCTAGACACTATTTAAATGCATTTTAGCCTAAATATACTTATATCCATCTTAAATCATTGTATATTTAGGCTAATACAGTCTTATTTAAATTAATTCTGGGTAATTTTTTTCATAAAAGTCTAATTTAATAAAATCAGATATAAATTTAAATGTATCTCTTTCTATATCTAAACATCTATACACATACTCATAACCATATTTTTGTATTGCTTCTACTAGTAAAACCTTTCTTCTTTGTATTTTTAAACCTAACTTCATTTTACTTTTTTTACTTAGATGAGGTATAGTGTTTGAATTTTCTAGTAAATACTTTTTAAAATCTTTTAGTTCTACATTTCTTGGTAATCCTAAATAATCTTTACAATTATCTATAAGGCTATTACATAGTTTTGTTAAAGCATAGATTGAAGGTATATGATAAGGACAGTCAAAGCAAGAACAACCATCTTCATCCTCATCATCTAAATTAGGCATCTGACATTCTTGTTTACTAAATAAACATTGTATATCACTACCACATTTGCTAGGTAGATTACCAGCAAACATATTAGTAAGTTCTTCTTGACATTCTTTAAAACTTTTTTCTGATATCATATCTATTACATTTTGTCTTTCTGACCTAATTCTATTTAAAAATCTAGCAGTATTGTTCATTTCTTGAACATCTCCAAAGACTGCATTTATCTGTATAATTTGATTAGTCATTTCTTCGAATGAACCAGTTTCTCCATTGCCCAAAACCTTTTGAGACAAAAGAGCAGGTATGTATCCAAATTCACCCCTTTGAAACAGTTGCTTACTTAATGACTCAATTTTTTCTATATGATAGATTGTCAATATAAGTGCAACATTTTATGTTTATGTTGCAGCGAAG
>NZ_CABQXJ010000043.1:0-24964 GCF_902468165.1 uncultured Intestinibacter sp. | reverse complement strand
TTGTATTATAATATATATTATAATTTTTAAATTAATTATATTATTAAATCATAGGAGGATAAGATGAATAACAAAAAAGCATTAGACGTATTAGTAGTCGGATTTGCGCTTTTCTCGATGTTTTTCGGCGCAGGAAATCTACTATTTCCACCGTATTTAGGGTTAGTATCAGGAGATAGCTGGATAATTTCATTATCAGGATTTATATTAACAGATATAATTCTAGCACTTGTAGTAGTTATGGCTGCTGTTAAATTTGATGGGGATCTAGATTTAACTTTAAGCAGAGCGGGCAAAAAGTTTGCCAGAGCAATTATAATAGCATCTATATTATGTATAGGACCATTACTTGCAATACCGAGAAATGGTGCAACAACTTATGAAATGGGTATAGCGCCTATACTTGGATTTGAATCACCAATAGCAAAATTAATTGTTTCAATAGTTTTCTTTGGACTTACATTATTACTTACAATAAGACCATCAAAAGTTGTAGATATAATAGGTAAATTCTTAACACCAGCACTTTTATTATGTTTAGGTCTACTTATAGTAATGGGTATATTTACTCCTATAGGAGATGTAAGTAATACTCAACTTATAGAAAACAATTTATTTGCTGAAGGGGTAGAACAAGGTTACCAAACTTTAGACACATTAGCAGCTGTTGCATTTTCAACAGTAGCAATAACAGCTATAGCTCAAAGAGGATACACTGATTCTAAAGAAAAAATCAAACTAACTCTTCAAGCTGGAGTAATATCAGGAATATTCTTAGCAGTAGTTTATGCAGGACTTACATATTTAGGTTCTATGTTATCTACTACTTATGGTGCTGATACACCACAAGCTACTTTAATGGTTATTATAACTAATGCTATATTAGGAAAACCAGGTAAGATAGTATTAGGAATAATCGTTTCTCTAGCATGTTTGACAACATCTATAGGACTTACTTCTTCAACAGCAACTTACTTCTCAACTATAAGTAATGGCAAAGTTAAATATGAATCTATAGTAATAGGTGTATCTGTATTTAGTTTAGTATTAGCTAACTTCGGTGTAAGTACAATAATCCAATTCTCTGCACCAATACTACAAATTGTTTGTCCAGTATTAGTTGCTATAATAGCTACAACTTTCTTAGATAAATATATTTCAAATGACAATGTATTTAAAGGGGTAGCTTATACTACATTATTAGTAAGTATATTATCAGTAGGAAGCAGCTTATTTACATTAACTCAAATATCTAATTTACTTTCAAAATTACCGCTAGCTCAATATGGATTTAACTGGGTGTTGCCGGCAATTTTAGGTGGAGTTGTTGGAGCTTTTATAAAAACTAAAAGCAATGTTAGAGTTGATAAAAAAATAGGATAGAATTTAAATTAAACTTATTAAAAGGGTGGACATAACGTGTTCACCCTTTTTTGAATTAAATTATTAATAAATATTACTATTTTTTCAAAACAAATACTATTCTTTATATATAAATACTGGTACAATAGGTATGAGTATTAAAATAGGGGGTCAAAAATGAACAAGACAACATTAAGTGAAAAAATAAAGCAACTAGGGCTTAGATTGTTTGAAGATAAAACAGCTTCAGAGCTTGAATATATAATAAAAGAAATTTTCCCAAATGCAAAAATACTGACAGATTTTCTAAGTTATAAAGATAATTTAGGCAAAATCACTTTTAAAGTCAATGAAGATTATAAAGATGAATTTGGAAAAACAGAATTATGGACAGAAGTCAAAACTATAGAAGAATATCTAAGAATATACGATCTTTATATAGATATAGAAAAAAACATAGAAAATAAAGCAATATTAAAAGCATATGTAAGTATAGATTATTTAGATAATGAAAATGAACTTAAATATTTCAACTCAAACATAGAGACAATATACGCTGTAAAAGAAGATAATAGAGTTTTAAATCACTATATCGACGCTGTTACAGCTCAAAAAGAAGAAAATGAAGAGTATATAGAGCATTATAAAAATTACTCTACACAAACTATAGATGAAGTTGAATTAAAATCGAAAATAAAATCTCTAGGAAAGCTACTTCTTGACACACAAAATTTAAAATATCCAAATTACAGAGAAATTAAAAGCAGTATAATGGAGATTTTCCCGAGTGCCAAGTATAAAGGTTGTGTAGATATTTATGAGGTAGATGCTAATGTAAATACAGTATGTTTTTCTATATTAGAAGAATACACTGGTAAAATAACACATAACCATGTAGGCTCAAAATCTATAAAAGAAGCTAAGGAAAAAACTGAATTTATAAATATATGTATCGAAATAAACGAAGAATCTGGTTGTGCATCGATTGAATCTAAATTATGCGATGCTTATGTCGGAAATAATAAAATTATAGATATAAACGAAAGAACAATTTCTATAACTAATTTAGAACATACTATATTTGAAAATATAAAATCTGAAATAGAAAATATAAATAAATCACTTTATTTAAAAGGTAAAAAAACTGCTAAAGAATGTGAAATGCTGATAATGAACTTATTAGAAAAAGATGAACATAAAAACGAATATGTAAGAGATCTTCTATTAAAAGCTAGAAATAAATATTCTAGATTAGGAAGTATCGAATAAAAAGATGGCTTATGGCCATCTTTTTTAATTTCCAACCTATTAACTAAAGTAACGGAATCTCCAATTCGTTGGAGCCATGATTAAAACGAATTTTATAAAATAAACATATTAAATTACATATTTGAAATATTTATTTTATAAATTAAATATTTACTAACTTTATAAAATATTATAATATATAAACAACTAAGAATAGTATTATAAAACATATTTTAATACTATTAATTAAAATAAATTATATAAAGAAGGAATAAATATGAGAAATATACTTATGGTAGAAGATGATAGCACAATTGCATTTGCTGTAAAATATGCAGTCGAACAAGAAAGCTTTAATTTAGATATTGCTTCAGACTTAAATCAAGCTAGAGAAATAGTAAGCACAAAAGTATACGACTTAATATTGCTTGATGTAATGCTTCCAGACGGAAATGGATACGAATTTCTAAAAGACTTGCGTAAACATGATGAAGATACTCCTGTAATATTTTTAAGTGCCTGTGATGAAGAAGTTAATATAGTTATGGGACTAGACATAGGAGCCGACGACTATATAACAAAACCATTTAGGGTAAGAGAGCTTATCTCTAGAATAAATGCAATTCTCAGAAGAAAGGGTAAAATACAAGACAACAAAAAAATTATAAAGTTTAAAAATATATCTATACATACATTAGAAGCTAGAGTATTTAAAAATGATGAAGAAATAATATTAACTTCAGCTGAATATAAGCTTCTTTTAATATTAATTCAAAATAAAAATGTAGTACTTACAAGAGCTCAAATATTAGAAAAACTTTGGGATGTTACATATGACTTTGTAAACGATAATACACTTAGTGTATATATAAAAAGACTTCGCGAAAAAATAGAAGAAGATTCATCAAAACCTGAATATATCTTAACAGTAAGAGGTGTTGGGTATAAGTGGAATGGAAGTGATACAAATGAGAATACTATCTAATCCAGAAATTAAAAAATACAATATAAGTATTATTGCTTTATTTCTAATAACAATAATATTATCTATATTTGTAAATACATTAAATTTAAATATAATTAAAGCTGATGTAATACAAAACAACCAAGCGATAGTAGGAAATATAGTGTCAAAATATCCAGAATTAGAAAAAGATATAGTGTCTGTAATAACACAAGCTAAAAATAAAGAAAATACTGACCTTGGAGCCAAAGTATTACAAAAATATAATTATGATAGCTCAACTAATTTATCTCAAGAACCTATTGTGCAAAATAACATTTATAAAATGTTAAAAATAAATATACTATTTATAACTTTTGTTTTTTTATGTTTAATAACAATTTCATTTTATTTCTTTATAAAAATCTATAGAGATATAAAAGATATGACTGATTATGTATATCATAGTTCAGAAGGTCGAGAATATCAAATGAAAAACAAAAATCAAGAAGGCCAAATGGGACTTTTAAAAACAGAGCTTATGAAGATGACAACTGTATTAAAAGAAAAGGTGGCCCTTTTACACAGCGAAAAAATCTTTTTAAACGATACAATATCGGATATATCTCATCAGCTAAAAACACCAATGACATCACTTATGTTATTGACTGACTTAATGTATAATGATTTAGATAAAGAAAAGAAAATCGAATTTTTAGATAGAACAAATGCTCAGCTATCTCGTATGGATTGGCTGATAAAAAGCATGTTAAAACTTTCAAAGCTAGAAGCTAAAGTTATAGATTTTAAAACAGATAAAGTAAATATAAATGAACTGATAAAAAGATCAATTAGTCCTTTGCTCGTGCCTATAGAACTTAGAAATATAAGTTTAAATATAAATGGAGATAAAGAAGCTTCTTATATAGGTGATATAGAATGGTCATCAGAAGCTTTAGGCAATATAATCAAAAACTGTGTAGAACATACAAAAGAAGGTGGAACCTTAGATATAACTTATGAAGAAAACCCTATATACTCAGAAATAATAATAAAAGACAATGGGGAGGGTATAGATAAAGACGATATACAAAATATATTTAAACGTTTTTATAAAGGTAAAAATAGCAAAAGTGACAGTGTTGGAATAGGTCTTGCTATGGCAAAATCGATTATAGAAAGCCAAAACGGAGATATATATGTAAAAAGTAAAAAAAATAGGGGTTCTGAGTTTCATATTACATTTCATAAAAGATACAATTAATTAAAAATAATAATCCAGTAGATATCTTAAGCCTACTGGATTTTTTAATTGAAAGGAAATTATATATTAGCTGGTTTGTGGCTAATTTATAATTTCCAACCTAAGTGACTAAATTGTAATTTTCAAATTCACTTGACTGTAAGATAATAAATATAGAATATAAGTATAATAATTAAAACATAAAGAAATCATTACTGAAAAGTTAATTTAAATTATGATTATATTTTAGGGAGGATAAAATGGAATTACTAAGAGTAGAAAATCTATCAAAAAGTTATGGAAAAGGCGAGGCTAAAGTAGATGCGCTTAAAAATATAAATTTAAGTATTAAAAAAGGAGAATTTATCGCTATAGTCGGCCCAAGTGGAAGTGGTAAAAGTACACTACTTCACTTACTAGGTGGTGTAGACAAACCGACTAGCGGAAATGTATTTATAAACGATATAAATATATACGACTTAAAAGAAAAAGACTTAGCTATATTCAGAAGAAGAAATGTAGGACTTATATATCAATTTTACAACTTAATACCAGTTCTTACAGTAAAAGAAAATATACTTCTTCCAGCAGAATTAGACAATAGAAAAATAGATAAAGAATATCTAGAAGATTTATTAAAAACACTAGATTTAAAAGAAAGAGAAAATCACCTTCCAAGTGAGCTTTCAGGCGGACAACAACAAAGAACATCGATAGGAAGGGCGTTAATAAACAGACCATCTATAGTACTTGCAGATGAACCAACAGGTAACTTAGATAGCAAAAACTCAAAAGAAATAGTTGAGCTTCTGAAAGTATCTGTTAAAAAATACAACCAAACTTTAATAATGATAACTCACGACACAAATATAGCATTACAAGCTGACAGAGTTATAACTATTGAAGATGGAATAATAAAAAGCGACGAGGTGATATAGATGAATTTATACACTTCACTTACACTAAGATATTTAAAACAAAATAAAAGAAGAACATTAGTAACAATAATCGGAATAATCCTTGCAACTGCACTTATATGCGGTATAGGCAATATATGTACAAGCTTTATGGATTATCAAATGAGAGGTCAAATACAAGTTAGCGGTGATTTTTATGCCACATTTAGCAATATAGACAAAGAAAAAGCACAAATTGTAACAAAATCATCAAATGTAACAAGATATGGTTATAGCCAAAGTCTCGGAGGAACTATTTTAGATAAAGAAAAAAATATAGAATTATATATAAATGCTTATGATAAAAATAAAATAGAAAGCTATAGATTAACTTTAAAAGAAGGAAAATATCCCAAAAATAAAAATGAAATAGTAGTAAGTGAGGGATTATTAAAGCATTTAAATAAAAAAATAGGTGATAAAGTAACTTTTGAAATTGGAGATTTAGAATATACAGAAGGCACTGATATACCAAAATTAATAAATCCACAAAAAAATACTTATAAAATTGTAGGTATTTTAAATAAGACTCCACTTTCATATAATTCACAATTTTTTGCACTAGCAGGTTTTGATATAAACGCTGTAAGTAGTAAAGATAAATTCGATGTTTCTATATGCACAAAAAATCCTAAGGATATATATAATACAGCTATATCAATTGGGCAAAACATAGGATTAGTTCAAAAAGATGACCCAAAAGATAAAAGTTATAATTATGATGGACAAACTTCTCTATATTTTAAAGATATAAATTATAATGAAGGCTTACTTAGATTATTGGGTGCAAGTTCATACGATAATATAAATACAACATTAATACTTATAGTAGGTCTAGTAGCTTCACTTGTTATAATAGCTACTATAGCTACTATATACAATTCATTTAGTATAGCTATAAGCGAACGTAAAAAACAATTCGGTATATTAAATTCTATAGGTGCTACAAAATCTCAAATTATGAAGCTTGTATTTTTAGAAGGATTTTTAGTGAGTATAGTTGGAATACCTATTGGACTTTTAAGTGGTACAGTAGCTATCGATATAGTATTTAAAGTTATAAAAACATTCTTTAAAACTTCTATGTTTGGTGAATTAGATTTAAGATTAGTATTTAGCCCAATCGTATTAATTTTAAGTACACTTGTAATACTGCTTACTATATTTATATCAGCCATAATACCAGCTATAAATGCAGCTAAGATATCGCCACTTGAAGCTATAAGAAATAGCTCTAATTTAAAGGTTGGAAAAATCAAAAGTTCTAAACTTGTCAAAAAGATATTTAAAACAGAAGGCGAACTTGCATATAAAAATTTAAGAAGAAATAAAGGTAAATTTAGAATTACTTTATTTTCTCTTGTTATAAGTATAGTAATCTTTATATCATTTAATGGGTTTGTAGATATGTTTATAGAAGCTAATCAAATTAACTACGGAAGTATTACAAATGATTTGACATTATATGAAAATAACTTGCTTACCAAAGAGGAAGTTCAAAAAACTATAGATGAACTTAAAAAAATAAATGGTCTAAAAGATGTAGCAATTGATAAAGGCTATAATTTAAATGTTCATGTTGATGAAAAAAATATAAATAAAGATTTAAGAGAAAGTTTAAAACAAAGCGATTATGTAGATATGGATAATTCTACTTATAATTTTTTTGATAGTAAATTATATACTCCTGGAGATTTTAGCATATCAAATATAAAGTTATCAGAAGGCAAATTTGATAGAAAAACTGCTAAAGCTGAAAATGGTGTAATTTTAGTAAGATATAGTTATCAAGAATCACTAGCTAAAAAAGGTAAAGTAGTTCTTACAAATTACAAAGTAGGAGATACTTTAAACTGTACAGTATATTCATATGACTCTGATGGAAATGAAAAGCAAAAAGAAGTTAAATTAAAAATACTAGCTATAACAGATGAAATTTTAACAGGAGATATGCAATACCCACAAACATCATTTGGAGTAGTAGCATATGATGATTTAATACCTTCACTTGGTATAACAGATGATGAATCAAGCTCAAGTTCATATTGCGTAGCTACAAATCAAGAAAAGTCTACTAGAGATGAGGTCAAAAAAGTAGCAGAAGAAAATAACTTGAGTGTAATAGATTCAATAGATGAAGCTCAAAGACTTGAACAAACTATGAATGTTATGAAAATATTCGTATATGGATTTATAGTAGTTATATCTCTAGTTAGTGTAACCAACATAATAAATACAATAAGTACTAATATAAATCTTAGAAAAAGAGAATTCGCAGTAATTAAATCTATAGGTGTAACGCCTCAAGGATTTAAAAAGATGATTTATATGGAAAGTATATTATACGGAATACTTTCACTGCTTTACGGTATTCCAATAGGAATTTGTCTGAATGTGCTTATGAATAGAATATTAGAAGGTATGATTACAGTTCAAACACTGATACCATACAAAGCGATACTTATATGTGTAGTAGCTATATTTGTTATAACTTTTATAGCTTCATATATACCACTTAAGAAAATGAGCAAAGAAAATATTATAGATAATATAAGACAAGAGAGTATATAGTTTTAAAAGTATCTAGATTTATCTTTTGATAGATTTAGATACTTTTTATTTTTTATAAAAATTTATTATGTAATATGTATATGGGTGTAAATACAATAGAAATTTGTATAAATGTGATTATGAATTTAATTTTAAAGAATGTATAGTGTACCACAATATAATTATGTAAACTTAAATTTGTTTTTTATGCTATTTTTATAAAAGACGCTATAAAAGGCTTTGTAATGGTTTTTGAACTTACAGATAAGTAAATATATTAATTATATTTTTGAAATACCTTAAAATTGATTTGAAAAGGTTCGGTTTTTTCGTTTTTAAAAAAGTCGCACTGTGTAATTTGGCTAATAAAAAATTTATCGCAACTTTTTTATTTTGCGTTACTATCTAAACTTTTGAATTTATCGTTTTATTAATAGTTTCTAATAATCCTTTTTATAATTAAGTACTTTTCTTTTATTTGTATATTTTTTCTATCTACCTTATTTTAAAACTATTTTATTATATTGAAATTTTCGACAAACCTAGTGATTTAACAGCTGTAGTTTACATAATTATATTACAGGTAACTGTTTTAAATTTTTAAAATCAAATTTTGAATAAAAGGCTTTAAAATGAATTTTAAGATATTAAAGTGCACATATCATAAATAAATATAAAAGCCACTAGTAAAACCTCTTAAAAAGGCGTATACGAAGTGGCTTTTTTATGACTTTTGATTCGATTTTTAATTAACCTAATTTAAATATACTTTCTGAAATTTTTTCTGAAGCTTCTTGATCCATTTCTTTAAGAGTGTGAGAATATATATTTAGAGTTGTATTTACATTTGAATGACCAACTCTCTCTGAAATAACTTTTATAGGTACTTTTGCATTTATAAGTAAAGTTACATGTGAATGTCTTAAATCGTGGAAGCGTATATGCTTTAAGTTGTGTTTCTTTAAAAAGCGACTAAACTTCTTGCTCAATACATCTTCGGCTATAGGATTTTCATTTTTATCAAAAAATAATAAATTACAATCCTTTATCTTACCTTGAAGTTTATCTTGTAGATACTTTCTTTTATAATCTTTAAGCATAGCCATAACTTCTCTCGGTGCGGAGATAGTCCTTCTAGAAGACTCTGTTTTTGGCTCTTTTAATATAACTTTGCCACTTTCTCTAGCTGTGATTTTATCTATTGTTATAGTATTTTCCACAAAATCTATATCGCTCCAGCTAAGTCCTAGAACTTCTGATATACGAAGTCCAAGCCCGATAGCTAAATTTATAGGCAATTCTAAGTCTGTATTTTTTATGGTTTCTAATAATTTTGCTATATCTTTTTGGTCGTAAACTTCACTTTTAAACTTAGTGTTCTTTGGTACTTCGATGCAATCTACTATATCGTATTTTACAAGTTTTAATTTATAAGCTCTTTTCAAAGCTAAATTAAGTATATTTATATGTATTTTTATCGTCTGTGGACTCAAAATTCCGACTAAATCATCTACGTAATTTTGTATATGAATAGGTCTTAAATCGTTTAATTTTATACTTCCAAGTATAGGATTTATATATTTTTTGCATATCCTAACGTAACAATTATATGTAGTAATCGATAAATTTGCTTTGTATTTTTCCAAGAAATCCATTAGATATTTTTCTAATTTTACGTTTGTCGGAATAGCTAAATCGTCGTTATAAATCTCTTCTTTAAGTTCGTTTAATCTCTTAGATGCATCTCTTTTTAGGGGATAAGATCCCATATTTTTTTGTTTCTTTTTGCCTGTTGTCTCGTCTGTATATTCTAAATATACGATGTAATTTTTGCTTCTTTTTCGTATAAAAGCATAACTCATATTATCCCCTCCCATAGTAATTTTTATGTTTGAAAACTTGTATAAAGTCTAAAAAAATAAAAATAATTCTATAAATATTTTATCATAAAACCATAAAAAAATCAGTAAAAAAGCTGACATTTTACTGACATAAGTTGTTTTTAACATGTAATAAATATTGAAATTTAGCTATCTTCTCAAAAATGGCATAAAAGTATATATTTTATGCCACAAAGCATATAACTTATAAAAAGTGAGTCGAAAACTTCCATACACTTTACTTCAAAATCCACCTCCAAAAGTCCCATCCACCAAAATAACTCGAGAAAATCCATCAAAGAAAATCCCTAAAATAAAGAAAGTAATTTATCACAAAAAGAGGAAATATAAAAGACAAAGTCGAAAATATATTTAAGTAAGAATAGCATATAATTTATCTTACAAAATCATAAAAACAATAAATTCAAGGGGGATAAAAAATGGATTTTAATCAATACTTAGGCAAAACAATCAGGGTAGAATTAGATGAAGGAAAAGCAATTTCAGGTGTATGTTCTAAAGTAATAGAAGCTTCTAAAAGTCCCGTAAATGAAAATATAATTTCCATAACTATAATGGATACTATGGATATAGATATACTAGAAAGCGAGATTAAAAAAATAGATTTATTTACATGGTAAAGTCAACAAAACTTTAACTACACTATATGTTTTTTCATAGATTATATTATGAACTCCTTACTCTAGATAATACTAAGAGATTATATAAGGTTTCAAATATTTATAGAGGGAGAGCTTTATATGTATCCTCAAATGGAAATTTTAGAAACTATACACTGTATATTAAGACCAATTACTTTAGACGATACACAAGATCTATTCGAATATTATAGTATACCTGCTGTAGTTAAATATTTACCCATCAAAGTACACAAAAGTATATCTGACACTCGCAGATTTATAAAGTCATATTTTATAAACAACTACCAAAAAGGCAAGGTAAGTCATTATGCAGTTGTTTTAAAAACACAAAACAAAGTTATAGGAAATGTAGGATTTAATAATATATATCCAACTGACAAAAATGGAGAAATAGGCATATGTATAAATCCAGATTATTGGGGCCATAATCTTTCTTTTGAACTTGCACAAGTATTGGTAGATTATGCTTTTAAAAAATTAAACTTCGATTATGTATACGCGATAACTTACGACGATAACATTTATTCAAAAAGCGCCTTAGTTCAACTACGCTTTATTTACGAATCTAATTTTAAGAAAAGAATAAAAAATTTAAATAATAAAATTGTAAAATGCAATAAGTTCGTATTATATAAAGAAAACTACACAAAATAAAATGAAAAGTGAATTTCTAAAAAATATACCGAAAATCATCAAATTATTGTATACTTAATATATGTAATAATTATAGAAAGGAATGATAACATGAAAGTTCAAGCACCAGAAAGTGCATTAAATGTACTAAGAGACATATTAGCAAATAATCAAGACAAACCACAAAACGTAAGAGTTTACTTTGCAGGTTTCGCTTGTTCAGGATCAGTATTTTCACTTGCTTTAGATGAAGAATTAATGTCAGATACATCTTATGACTTAGACGGAATACATTTTATAATGGATGACAACGAATACTTAACTTACGGTAACGTTACAATATCTGAAATACCACCACAAGGATTCGTTGTATCAGTAGACAATCCACCACAAAGAGATGACGGATACTCTGAGTGCGGTAGCGGTTGCAGTGGTTGCAGCGGTTGCTAATAAATAGTTAAATTTTAAAATAGAAGCTCGCCTTTGGCGGGCTTTTATTTATGTGTAAATTTTATCCAGCAAGTTATTTTTTAAATAAATATTTTAATATATTAAAAAACTATGATAAAATTAATAAGCATAAAATAAGCATTTCTATATACATAATAAATAATATAATTATAGAAATACAAAATTATTATTAAGGAGGAAATGCCGCTTAAACTAAGCGACAGGAATTAATTTGAGAAGAAGAAGAAAAAAAGGTGCAGATATAAAACTATTAAGTTACACTGATTATGTAATAAGAGAAAATATAGAAGATTTAAAAGGGAAGTGGAGCGAAAAGTTCCAAAACAACAACCCAATCCATGTAGAGTTCGGTACAGGTCGTGGTAAATTCATAACAACTTTAGCAAAACAAAACCCAGATATAAACTATATAGCTATGGAAATAAAAGAAGAAGTTTTATTAAAAGGTGTTGAAAAAGCAGCTGAAGCTAATTTAAATAATATTGTATTTTTATGGTCAGATGTTTCAAATATATTAGACTACTTCGATAAAGGCGAAATATCTAGAATATACATCAACTTCTGTGATCCATGGCCTAAGAAAAGATGGGCTAAAAGAAGATTACTTCATAGAAGCTTCTTAGATAAATACGCTACTATATTAGAAGATAAAGGCGAAATACACTTCAAAACTGATAACGTAGGTTTATTTGAGTTCTCATTAAACGAAGTAGCAGATTGCAATTGGAAATTAAAAAACATATCATTAGACTTAGCTAATAATGATGAGTTTGAAAATGTGACTACAGAGTACGAAGATAAATTTATGTCACAAAATATAAAAATACATCGTTTAGAAGCAGTAAAACCTCTATAATTATTGAATCCTATATAAAATAGTAGAAATTATTGTTACGAAAGTGCCGGCTATTTACAAGGATTGTTGATAATAACAATAGAAAATAATTAATATATTTTAACTGAAAGGAGGAAACTGTCATATAGAGTTTATTATGGCAGTGAATTAGTATGAAATATATTAAACTTTGTTCTATTATATTATTATCGATAATTCTAAGTATAGCCGGCACTTTTTATATACCTTCTGCTTTAAACCAAGTATGCGCTATAAATAAAAATAAAGCTTTATCAGACAAAGAGCTTCAAAAGTTATTTCCAGATGCCAACTTTAGAAATACGATAACTAGAAACTTTAAGCACCAAGAAATAACATTAAACAAAATAGCTTCTTTATCCGGTGAATTAAATGCAAACAACGAAAATATAGAAGATTTAACAGGAATATCATATCTCGAAAATATAGATAGCTTTATATTTTGGAATAATAATATAAAACAAGTCCCAGAAGAAATACTAAAACTAAAAAAATTAAAATCCATCAACCTAGCCAACAACTACATAACAGATTCTACTGTAATAAATCAACTAATACAAAATAACGTAGATGTAAACTCCGACTTAAACTTTATAAAACAAGGTCAAAATCAATATATGCTTTGTCCAAAATACAACAAACTCACACTAAAACAAGGCGACACTATATCAGTCAACAAACTAATATATAAATACATAGACTCATACGAAAAGTATTGGGAGGTAACTAAGGAAATCTCCACAAATGCATCATTTATGGTATCAATAGACGACAGTAAAGTAGTAAACTTAGAAAAAGATACAGTTCTAAAAGCTCAATCTAAAGGAAACTGCACTATAAAAATATCAATAGACGACAATTACTATCCAAGATCCACAACAACTATAAATATAGAAGTAAAAAAATAAATAAAAATTCGCTTCGCTCATGGCGCCAACGACTTCGTCCGTTGCTTAAAATTCACTTCGCTCATAGCGCCAACGAGTCGTAGATTACGTTACTTAAATTAATAAGTTAGAAAATAAAAAGACTAATCATTTGTATTTAACTAATGATTAGTCTTTTTTTATAGTAATTTATCTCTTTTTTAATTTACCTTTTTTCCCTCTTGTAAGTGTAGTTCCAACCAAGATAACTACATAGTAAAAAATATATAAAAACATCTTTACATTATCTGCTTCAAAGCCAAACACTTCTTTGGCGTCATTGGGCATAACTATTATAAGTGAGGCTATCAATATAAGTAGGGGATTTATTAGAATTTGCCTCTCTGAAGTCAGTAATAATATGTTGCCAATCCACCCTATAGAAAGACAAAGAAATACTATCTTAAAAATAAATTCAAAATTGTCAAACATAAATTCATCCTTTCAAGTCTCAATTATTCTAAATAATAAATTATATTATTTTTTCATATCACACTAATATATAGTTTATAATAAATTATATAACGTTTTAAATAAAATATAAATATTTTTAAGAGAAATTTAATACATATATATATTACAAATTCAGCATATATTTAATTATAACAGATAGGTTTATTTCTTAAAGGAGGGGAGATTTATATGTATGCACAAGCTTTTGGAGCTATTTTAGGACTTATTATATGTTTATATGAGTATGTTTATGGCGACTTTGTTGTAATGGGCAATATACCTACTTCAAATTTAAACATATTGAGTTTGATTTGTGGTTATACATTATACCCACTATGTATAACATTATTTTTTATGAGTTTTGCACTGAATATATATAAAGAAAAACAAAGTACATATCAAAAATTAGATAAGATAAATAAGATAGTAGCCCATTTTGCAGCAGGTATAGGTCTTTTAGGATGCAAATACTACTTTATTATTCCATGTCTCTTAATACTACATAAGTATTATATGGAGGTTTTGTTTGAAGGGGATTTAAATAAAAAGACAGAAGCTCAAAAGCAACAAGAGATAATCTGGCTTTTAAACAACAACTTCGGAAAACATATAATCGTCAAATTATTAAATGTATCATATGAAGAAGTAGAGATATTAAATCTTATGTATTGTAAAAAGAAAAAATATTTATAATTTTAAAAAGCCTTCATATAGAGTTAAATATCTATTTAAAGGCTTTTAGTTTGTATATTTACTAAAGACTTATATATTTTGTATATATACTTAAATACTTCTATATAAGTATAATATTTATAAAATTCTTTGCTTTTTAGACATTATATAAGCTACTTCTAATATATCCCCACCTGTTATATTAGTAATCTTGACTCTATCTCCATTATATTTAAATATAATATATTAAAAAAATGTTTAGAAAAAAGGGCTTTTTTATTATATTTTTGGTATAATATAATGTACTGGAAACACAATAAAACAGTCAAAAAGAATTAAATAATTAAATTTTTAGAAATGATATTGTGTTATAATACTTTTAAAGGTAAATTTTAGTGAATATTTTATAATTTGTTAGGATAGTTATGGTTTGGTATTTAGAGTGAATTAATAATAAATTAGTCTTTTTGAAAATTTTAGGAGGTTGAAGATGAAAGCATATATATTAATAGTGCAAGAAGATTTTACAAGTCAACAATTATTAAAACAATTTTTGACCTCTAATGGTTATAATGTAGATTGTGCAGATGATGGTTTGGAAGGAATTCATATGTATAAAGAAAATGATTATGATTTAATTATTTTAGGTGTGAATCTTCCTAATTTAGATGGATTTTCTGTATGCACAATGATAAGAAGAGAATCTCAAATTCCTATTATATTTGTAACCAGAGCTAATACTGAAGAAGATCAAATTAGAGGGTTTGAATTGTTATGTGATGATTATATAACTAAGCCGTTTTCATATAAATTATTGTTAAAAAGAGTAGAAGCCGTTTTAAGAAGAGCGAAAATAGAACAAAAAGAATCATACATAGAATTTGAAAAGATTAAACTTAACTTAAAGACATATTCTGTTGAAATAGATGATGAATCAGTAGATTTAACATTAAAAGAATTTAAAATCTTAAAATCTTTAATTCAAAATTACCCGCAAGTTGTTACAAGAGAAAAATTATTAGATAGTATCTGGGGATACGATTATTTTGGAGATACTAGAATAGTGGATGCTCATATAAAAAATATAAGGAAAAAAATTAAATTGCCTTATATAAAAACAGTAAAAGGAATAGGATATACTCTTAAAAAAGATATTTAAATTTTATTAATCCTTATAAATATTTTATATTTTTTTTGGAAAAATAATAATATGAATAAGGAGGTAAATAAAATGACAAGTATAAAAAAACATATGGAAAATATGAAAGATGATGTAAAAGAGGGTATGCAAAAAGTCGGACATAGTATAAAAAATACGGCAAAAGATTTAAAACACGAAGCAAAAGGAGTGATTAACAACCTAGAAAGCAAAAAAGATGAAATAGTAGATGAATATAGAGAAGATGAATACCACAGAAAATTGAAAAAAGACATAGATAAAGAACTGAAAGATGAGGGGTTTAGAGGTAACTCTTTTAAATAAAATTTAATCCAATAATAGGTTATGTATTTAATTATTTTATGCAATTTTAAATATCATAAAAATAAAAATTTACAAAATGAAAACTATGAACTGAATTTGGAGCAGTTCATAGTTTTTTTACTTCTAAGGAAATCAATATATAATTGTATCGATACAAATTCCTAAATATATATAGTTTGTATTGAGATTATACAATACATTTAAAAATTGTATTATAATCTAAATATAATTTTTTAGGAGGTAAGATTGTGGAAACAACAAAAACAAATAAGAATGTATCGACAAAAACAAGAAATTTAGTGACATCAGCATTATTAGCAGCAATAATATGTTTAGTTACAGGACATATACTACATATACCTACAGTAAATGGTGGATATGCACATATAGGAGATTCAATAATATATTTAAGTGCAGCAATTCTTCCACTACCTTACGCTATGGTTTGTAGTGCAATTGGCGCAGGTCTTGCAGATTTAACATCAGGTGCTTTTATATGGGTAGTACCTACATTAATGATAAAACCGATTATAGTTTTACTTTTTTCAAATAAAAGCGATAAAATACTTACTACAAGAAATATAGTAGCTGCATTTTTAGCCGGAATAATAGGAACAGTACTTTATATGTTTGTAGAAGGTTTAATGTTTGGAAATATGGCAGTAGCATTTGCGATAACTGCAGTTGGAATGATTCAACCAATAGGAAGTTTTATAGTATTTATAATCTTAGGAATAGTTTTAGACAAAATCAACATTAAACAATTTTTTGATAGATAAAGATAATAAAGTATAAAAAAGGTGTATAATAAATTTATACAGTATAAAACTAAATTTTAAAATAGTAGATAGAGGGAGAGTATTATGACATTATTATATCCAATCGAAAATAGCTTATATGTAAATATAACAAATCTATGTTGTTGTAAATGTGTGTTTTGTGTAAGAGACATCACAGACAGCGTAGGAGGAAGTGATAGCCTTTGGTTAGATCATGAACCGACTATTGATGAGTTAAAAGCTGAGCTTGAAAAATTCAATTTAGACGAGTATGAAGAAGTTGTATTTTGTGGATATGGCGAACCACTTATGAGAATAAATGAGGTTGTAGAATTTGCAAATTACATAAAAACTAAGAAAAATATAAAAATAAGAGTAAATACAAATGGTCTTGCTGATTTAATTCACAAGAAAAAAACAGCAGTGCTTCTTAAAGATGCAATAGATGCAGTATCAATAAGTTTAAATGCACCAAATGAAGAAGTTTACTTAGAAGTTGCAAAACCAGCTTTTGGAATAAAATCATTTGATGCAATGCTTAGCTTTGCAAAAGACTGCAAAACTTGTATAAAAGAAGTATGTTTTTCAGTAGTTGATGAAATAACAGATGAAGAAATAAGACAATCACAAGAACTAGCTGACTCACTTGATATACCACTTAGAGTTAGAGTAAAAAATGGATAAAACAAATTATTTAAATGAAAATAGGGACTATAGTCCCTATTTTTTATGTTTATAAAAAATTTTCAATAAGCATTAATAAATAAGCAATAATAAATAGGGAACAATAGATATCATATACAAAAGTATAGGTTTATTTAAGTCAAAAATACGAAATATATCCGAATGAAAAATAAAAATATATTAATTTTATTTGTCTTATTGACTTTTTTTATTAAATAATTTAAAATAATATTCGTAAATACGACTGACGAAAATTAACATCATAGGAGGTATCATTTTATGAACCAAAATGGAACATTCATGCAGAAGTTGTTTCCAATATTAACGAATAAAGAGATTGACAAGAAAACAGAGATGATGGCAGGGTTAACTACATTTTTAACAATGGCATACATAATAGCTGTCAATCCAAGTATATTATCAGAAACTGGAATGCCAGCTGGGGCTCTTGTAACATCTACTTGTCTAGGTGCTGCGATAGGGTGTTTTTTAATGGCTATATTAGCAAACATGCCGTTTGCACTTGCATCAGGTATGGGTCTTAATGCTTATTTTGCTTATACTGTAGTAATTGGTATGGGTGTAAGTTGGCACATAGCTTTAACAGCAGTATTTGTTGAAGGTATAATATTTATAATTTTATCATTATTTAAAGTTCGTGAAGCTGTAGTTAATGCTATACCTAAAAACTTAAAAATAGCAGTTTCAGGTGGTATAGGATTATTTATAGCTTTTATAGGATTAATAAATTGTGGTTTAGTAGTAAACAACGACTCAACATTAATAGAAATGGGTGAGTTTAATGTAGCGATTATAATAACTTGTATAGGTTTTATTGTTACAGCAGTTTTAAGTAAGAAAAATGTAAAGGGATCTATATTAATAGGTATAGTAATTTCTTCATTACTTGCTTGGGGATTTGCATTAATAAACCCAGAAGCAGCGGCTGCTTTAAAAATATATTTACCAAATGGAGTATTTAAATTTGAATCACCAGCTCCAATAATAAATAAATTAGACTTCAGCTATATAACTAATCCAGAAACTGCATTTAACTTTATAACTATATTATGTACATTCTTATTTGTAGATTTCTTTGATACTGTAGGTACTGTAGTTGGGGTTGCTTCAAAAGCAAATATGGTTGATGAAGATGGAAAAGTTAAAAATGTAGGTAGAGCTTTACTTGCAGATGCTTTTGCTACTACTATAGGTGCTTGGTTAGGTGTTACTACTGTAACGACATTTGTTGAAAGTTCTACAGGTGTTTTAGAAGGAGGAAGAACTGGATATACTGCTTTAACTGCAGGTGTATTATTCTTAATTGCTATGTTCTTCTCGCCAATATTTATAGCTATACCTTCTTGTGCTACAGCTCCAGCATTAATTTATGTTGGATACTTAATGCTAAGTGAAGTTAAGCATATAGAATTTGATAATATAACTGAAGGTGTTCCTGCATTTATAACAATAGCTGGAATGGCTTTAACTTACTCAATAGGTGATGGTTTAACATTAGGTGTATTATCTTATGTATTTATAAATTTATTATACAATTTAATAGCTAAAAAAGAAGAAAGAAAACATGTATCAGGTGTTATGATAACTTTAGCTATTTTATTTATACTAAAATTATGGTTTATGTAGTATAATAATACTAGAGCTTCTAGTATAATAGTATAAAAATAAGTGGTGCTTTTATACCAGTAGATAATTACTGTATGGAAGCGCCATTTTTATGTTATAATCTATTAGGAGATTTATAATATATGAAATTAAACTAGAAAAATTGGTAATAATTAAATATATAAAATTTTATATAGGTAAAGGAGAATTCATGAGAGAAGTAGAATTATTAGCTCCTGCTGGTGATTTAGAAAAATTAAAAATAGCTTTTATCTATGGTGCCGATGCCGTTTATATAGGTGGAGAAATATTTGGTATGCGTTCTGCTGCTAAGAATTTCTCAAAAGAGGACATGATAGAAGGTGTAGAATTTGCACACAGCATGGGTAAAAAAGTATTTGTAACAGTTAATATAATCCCTAGAAGCGAGGATTTAATTAGTTTAGCTGATTATATAAAAGAATTAGATGAAATAGGTGTCGACGCTGTTATAGTAAGTGACGCCGGTGTATTTAACATAGTAAAAAAAGCAGCTCCAAATATGGAAATACACATAAGTACTCAAGCGAGTACATCAAATTACGTAGCTGCAAACTTCTGGTACAATCAAGGTGCTAAAAGAATAGTAACTGCAAGGGAGATGTCTTTTGCAGAAACTAAAGAACTTAGAGAAAACACTCCAGAAGATATGGATATAGAATCATTTATACACGGAGCTATGTGTATGAGTTATTCTGGAAAATGCGTAATAAGTAACTATACTACAGGAAGAGATGCCAATAAAGGTTCTTGTGCGCAATCTTGTAGATGGAAATACAACTTAGTTGAAGAAAAAGACGGACAATATGAAAATGTATTAGACGATGAAGATTATCAATTCTTCTTCAATACAAAAGATTTATGCATGATTGAATATATACCAGAGATATTTGAAAGTGGTATAACAAGTTTAAAAATAGAAGGTCGTATGAAAACAGCTTACTATGTTGCTACAACTGTAAGAGCTTATAGAATGGCGATTGATGCTTATTATAAAGATCCAGAAAACTGGAAGTTCGATCCAATGTGGTTAGACGAACTTAAAAAAGGAAGTCACAGAGATTTCTCAACAGGATTTTTCCTAGATAGACCAGGTAAAAATTCAAACAACTACGAATCAGCTTCATATATAAGAAATTACGACTTTATAGGAATTGTAAGAGATGTTCTTGATGATGGATATATAATCGTAGAACAAAGAAATAAAATGTCTGTAAATGACGATATAGAAGTAATAGGGCCTTATAAAGAAACTATGTTTACAACTATTTTAGAAATGTACAACGAAGATGGAGAGCCAATAGAATCAGCTCCACATGCTAGACAAATAGTTAAGATGAAATTAGGAATTGAAGTTGATAAAAATTATATACTTAGAAAACCTATAATTAAGGGTTAGGGAGGCAAAATATGTTATTAGGAAGAAATAGTAAATGCTGGTGTGGCAGTGGCGAAAAATATAAAAAATGCCATATGGAATTTGATGAAAAATTAAAAGAATACGCTAAAGCTGGTTACCAAGTTCCTACTAGAGATATGATAAAAAATGAAGAACAAATTGCAAAGATAAAAGAAAGTGCTAAAATAAATACGGCAGTACTTGACGAAGTTGCAAAAAACATAAAAGCAGGAATGACTACAGATGAAATAAACACAATAGTTCACGATTTTACTGTTAAACATGGTGCAATACCTGCTCCACTTGGATACAGCGGATTCCCTAAAAGTGTTTGTACATCAATAAACGACCAAATATGCCACGGTATACCATCAGAAAATGATGTACTTAAAGAAGGAGATATAGTAAACGTAGACGTATCGACAATATTAGACGGATACTATTCAGATGCATCTAGAATGTTTATGATAGGCGAAGTTAGCGAAGAAGCAAAAAGACTTGTTGAAGTAACTAAAGAGTGTATGGAAATGGCTATAGCAAAAGTTAAACCTTGGACACCACTTGGAGTAATTGGAGCGACTATACAAGAACATGCTCACAAAAACGGCTACACAGTAGTTAGAGATTTCGGAGGTCATGGTATAGGTCTTGAGTTCCACGAAGATCCATTTGTATTCCACTATGGAAATGCAGACGAAGGAGTTCTTATGGTGCCAGGAATGATGTTTACTATAGAACCGATGATAAACCAAGGTGGATATGAACTTTATATAGACCAAGATAACGAATGGACATCTTATACAGAAGATGGTAAATTATCTGCTCAATGGGAAAACATGATATTAGTAACAGAAGATGGTTGCGAAATATTAACTTACTAATAATAATATGAAATATAATAAAAACCCAGTGAATTTAAATTTTACTGGGTTTTTGTTATATTAAAGATAGATTTTGATATATATTTTGCTATACTATATAATATAAACTTAAAACTAAAATTAACAGAAAAGGGGGATTTTAGATGTTTGAAATAGGGATTGCAATGATAGTTTTAGGAATAATTGGTGCAGTAGTATCGATAGTTTTAATTATAATAGGAAAGAAAGAAGTAACATATAATTCTAATAATGAGTACTTATATAGAAATCAAGCAAATACATATAATATACCAAGACAAACAAATTTGCAGAGAACTTGCCCAAATTGTGGGCAAATAATAGAAGGTGATGTACTTTTTTGCAGTCGATGTGGATATAAATTATATTAAATTTAAAAAATCGGGGAGAATGATAAAAAATGAAAATTTGTGAAAAATGTGGGGCTACAAATTCAAATGATTTGTATTATTGTAAAAATTGTGGGAATAGTCTAGGGGAGCCTATCAAAGAGCCAACAAACAATAATTTAAAAATTGCAATCCCAGTATTAATTGCTAGTATTGCACTAATTGTAGGCGGAATATTTTTAAGTCAAGACGGGTTTAGTTCTACAAAAAACGCTACAGCATCTGTAAATCAACAAGTAAATTCGGGAAATGTATCAAATAGTGAAAGTAATAATTTAAATGATAAAAATAATAGTAGCAACTCTGTAAATAGAGATAATACTAAATCAGTTAATAATTCTAGAAATTATTCAAATAATAACTCTAATAATAATTCAAGTAGCAGTTATAATAGTGGATATATTATACCAGATAGTAATGTAAGATACTTATCTAGAAGCGAACTTTATGGATACACTAAAGAACAGCTAGCTTATATAAGAAATGAAATATTTGCAAGACATGGTTATGTATTTAAAAAAGCTAAATACAGAAATTATTTTTCAGCAAAATCATGGTACACACCAGATTACAGTTTTAATTATGAATATGATTTAAATAGTATTGAAAAGGCAAATGTAGATTTGATAAAAGAATTAGAAAAATAACTATTAGGTAATAATTTCCATGAGATGCAAAAATGAATAAAAATAAGATAAATGTGGTAAAATAAAAAGAAAACTACATCGGAGGGAAATATGAAGTCAAAAGTAGGAATTATCGGTACTGGAATGGTTGGAATGAGTTACGCATACTCAATGGTAAACCAAGGTACATGCGAAGAGCTAGTTTTAATAGACATAAATAAAGAAAAAACAGAAGGTGAAGCGATAGACTTAAACCATGGTCTTAGTTTTGCCCCACGTAAAATGAAAATATATTCTGGAGATTATAGCGATTTATCAGACGCATCATTAGTTTGTATAACAGCAGGACCACCACCACTAGAAGGTGAAACAAGACTAGATACAATACATAAAAGTATTGCAGTAATGAAAAATATAATATCTAACTTAAAACAATCAGAATTTAAAGGCATCATACTAATAGCTACAAATCCAGTAGATATTATGACTTATGCAGCTTGGAAACTATCAGGCTTTGATAAATCAAGAGTAATCGGTTCAGGAACAACTTTAGACACTGCTAGACTTAGATCAGCACTTAGTGAAAAGCTAAACGTAAACGAAAAAAATATCCATGCTTACGTAATAGGAGAACACGGAGACTCACAATTCGTACCTTGGAGTTATGCTCTTTGTGGACCAAAACCAATTTACCACTTTGCAGCTAAAAATAGAGGTATAACTTTCGATGAACTTACTGAAATAGAAGACGAAGTTAGAAATATAGCATATAAAATAATAAAAGCAAAAAGAGCAACTTACTATGGAATAGGTATGTCTCTTGCAAGAATAACTAAAGCTATACTAGATAACGAAAACAGTATACTGAGTGTATCTTCATATTTAGATGGCGAATACGGTCATGACGACGTATACATATCAGTACCAAGTGTTATAAATGAAAATGGGGTAAGAGAAGTTGTAGAACTTAGCTTAGACAAAGACGACAAGGCAAAATTCGATAGTTCAGTTAAAATAATGAAAGAAAATATAGCGAAACTTGATTTATAAAAAATAATTTATAATTTTATATAAGAAGCTTAGTTTAAAAAGTGTTACAAATATATTCTATTTAATGTATTTGTAGCACTTTTTATATTTATTAGATTTATAAGATAAGTAGCGCTAGTTTTTGTTTAAAAATATGAATTCCGAGTAGGAAATAATATTAAAAATTATAACTAAACTAAAACTACATGATATAACCCCTAATATAAAAATAAAGAATACATAAAATAAAAAATAATTGTAAAACCAAAAAATTAATAATATGGAAAAATATAAGTTGATAATGATTTTGGTAATTAGTTGATAATTGATATCAATAGCGATATAATAAAAATAAAGTGATAATGATTATCAATAAGGAGATTATTAATATGAGCATGAACAATAAATGTATAAACGATTGTGATAACGGAAGTTGTGGTAGTAAAAGTTGTGAAAATAAAACAAATTCATCATATATAAAAAGAATTATAAGATTGATTGGCCCTGTAATATTAGGGTCTAAGCCAGCTGAGATAGTAAATATACCAGGAGGGGCTGAAGATAAGGAGAGAAAATTAAAAGAGATAAAAGAGTTTTTTGAAGGATGCAAAAAGGTAAAATATGAAATTATAAACGTAAGTGATAACAGCAAAAGAGTACTATTTATAAATGAAAAATCTATGAATAGATGCTTAAATGACAAAAAATGTAGAAACTTTTTAAGATTTTTAGGATATGCTAAAGAATACACTTTTGAAGATTATATGAAAGAGCTTGTGTTTAGATTAGAATCAGAAGAATTCCCACACGAAATAGGGATTTTCCTTGGATATCCGTTAAAAGATGTACTTGGATTTATGGGATATGGTAGAAAAGAATTTGTAGAAGTTTGTAGTTGGAGAATCTACGGGGATAAAGAACCTTCTTACAAAGTCTACAATAGCTTTATGAGAGATAAAATGAAGATGCATGATCTTGTTGAAAAAATGTCTGTTAGCGAGTTAAAGGCTGTTATATAGGGAGAAATTATGAAATCATCAGGGGTAAATTTAAAAGACTTATTATGAAAACTAGCAAATAGACGATATTTGCTAGTTTTTTATATAATAAAAAATTAGCATAATATATTACAATTAAA
>NZ_CABQXJ010000042.1:0-25408 GCF_902468165.1 uncultured Intestinibacter sp. | reverse complement strand
AAAAATAAAATATTATGTAGAATATTTATTTAATTTATCTAAAAATAATATTTTATACTTTAAACTTAGAAAGGGGAATGGATTTAAATATGAAAGTGTATATATCACAATTAACAGAAACAGAAAATATTATAGATTTGCTTGAGAAATACGATATAGGTTTAGAAATAGTATTATTTGCAAGCCCTTATTGTCTAGATAAGCAAGATGAATTTATAGAGATTTATAAAAAGGAATTAGGTAGGTTATACGATGCGGTTGAATTTGGAATACATGGTCCCTATGCAGAGCTAAGTGCAGGTAGTCGAGATAATTTAATAACACAAGTTTCTACATATAGGATGCAACAAGCATATGATGTGGCGAAGAAAATGGATGCAAATTATGTAGTATATCACAATGGCTATTATCCAAAGACATATAGTTATATTGAGTGGATGCAGCGTACGCCTAAGTATTGGAACAACTTCCTTAAAGATAAAAAAGACGACGATATAAAAATACACCTTGAAAATGTGCATGAAGAAAATTCTTTTTTAATGAATGAACTTATGAAACATATTTATGATGAAAAAACATCTCTTTGCTTAGATATAGGTCATGTAAATGTATATTCAAAAGTAGATATAGAAGATTGGATAAAATCATTTGGGCAATATATGAAACATATGCATATACACAACAATTATGGAGATGAAGATTCACATTTTGCAATAAATAAAGGTACTATGGATGTAATATCTATATTGAATAAATTAAAAGACAAAGATATAACTATATCATTAGAAATAACAGATGTAAATGAACTTAGAGACTCTCTAGATATACTTTATAAAAATGGTTTTATAAAATTAAGAGAATTAGCTAAAAATAATATTTAATTAAATATATTAAAATAATTCATATAATAATAAATTGAAGCTAAAATATAGCATAATGAAAACCTTATAATATTGTTGACATATGACATATATGGTATAATTTTTTAGAGAATTTAAAGTGTTAGAGAGGAGCAAATATGGATTACTTATCTATAGAAGAATTAGTAAATGCCAGCAATGGTGATTTAACAAGTAAGAGTAAAGAAGTTGAAGCTATAAATGATTTAGTTATAGATAGCAGACTTGCAAATAAAAACAATGCATTTTTCGCAATAATAGGGGAGTCTTTAGATGGACATAAATTTATAAACTCTGCGATAGAAAATGGTTGTAAAACAATAATAAAAAATAAAAGCAACGATTTAGAAATAATAGGAGAAGATGTAAATATAATCGAAGTGGAAAACACTGAGTTTGCACTTGGAGATATATCTAGATACTATAAAAATAAATTTGATATACCATTTATAGGAGTTACTGGTAGTGTTGGTAAAACATCTACAAGAGATATGGTTTATGCTGCTGTATCAAGTAAATACAAAACTCTTAAAAATATGGGTAACTTAAACAATCAATTCGGAGTGCCACTAACTCTTACAAATTTAGATAAAAGCTATGAATGTGCTGTAATCGAAATGGGTATGAGTGGATTTAATGAAATTGAATACTTAGTAAATATAGTTAATCCTAAGATAGGTGTTATATCTAATATAGGACTTTCTCATGTTGAAAGACTTGGTTCAAGAGAAGGTATATTTAAAGCTAAGATGGAAATAACTACAAACTTTGACGAGAGTTGCACATTAATAGTAAATGGCGACGATGATATGCTAACAACATTAAAAAACAAAGACTTAAACTACAACTTAAAAACTTTTGGATTTGAAAAAGACAACACAATATACTGTGTAGACTTTGAGATGAATGATAGTGATACAACTTTCAACGTTATGATAGATAACAATATAGAAAAATTCTACATACCGACAGTTGGAGAGCATAACATATACAATGCGATGGCAGCTATACTTGTAGGTCAAACTTTAGGAATAAGTTTAGATCAAATAAGAGAAGGTTTAAGAAACTTAGAAATAACTAAATCTAGAATGGACGTTATAAAAAATGACAACTATACAGTTATAGATTCAGTTTATAATGCAAGTGTAGATTCTATGAGAGCTGCTTTAAAAGTATTAAACAGATACGAAAATAGAAAAGTAGCAGTATTAGGTGATATGTTTGAAATGGGTTCATTTGCAGAAGAAGGTCACAGAGAAGTTGGTAAATGTGCTAGCGAATATGCAGATATACTTATAGCTGTTGGAGATGATGCCAAATTTATGGTAGATGAAGCTATTAAAAATAACATGGATAAAGAAAATACTTACTACTTCAAAACAAAAGAAGAAGCCATAGAAAACTTTGAAAATATTCTACAAAAAGGAGATGCTATATTAGTTAAAGCATCTAGAGGAATGCACTTAGAAGAAGTTGTAGAGTTTTTAAGTAAATAATATAATAAGATATATAAGTTAAAATTTTTATTAAGCAATATAAGTTAAAACTTATATGTAAATAAAAAGCTAAATTTAGTGTAAATATTAAATTTAGCTTTTTTAATGAATTTATTTATTTATTTCATCTATAACCCATTTTAAAAATTCTCTTATAGATTCATCCTCATATCCTATGTCTATTTCTACATTATCTATTTTAAGTATAAAATAAGTTGTAGTTATATAATTATATATATCTTCAAATTTTTTAGATTTCTCGTACATTATAATATAATTAAATAAAATACCTTTATATTCATCTTTATTGATATCTAATATATCTTTATATATAAATTTACTTAAGTCTCTATTGTTATAAAAAAACTCCATATCATCTCTAAATTCTTCATATAATTTTATTGAATTTCTTATATCAGATATTAGCCAATACGCCTTATATGCATCATCTTCATTGTTAGTCAATAATGACATTTCTAATTTATCTATTATTTTATATATATTTGGGACTTCTTTTATAAATAGTGGGTCTTCAGAGTATTTAGTTAATAATAATATAAAATCTGCATTTTCTTTAAATATATCTCTGTTTTTTGTTCTTGAATTTTTATATGTTTGATATGTCTTATTTATAACTTCTACTAAAAATAATATTGCATCTTTTACTAATTCTTTTTCATTTATAAAATCTTCATATTTAGGTGATAGTATATCAGATGTATATAAGTATAGATAATTATATACATATAATTGTAAATATGCATTCATATAATTGCCACTTTGACATCGTTTAAATAGTGTAATACAATCATGACAACAATAGCTACAGACATCATCTTTGAAATTATTTGATTTTATAATTTTATTGATATCTTCGTAGCGTATTATATCTTTGAAGTATTTATCTTTATTGTCATAAAACCATTTTATATCGTCTTTTCTATTTTCAAAAATATGTATAAATGTGATAGGGAATATGTTGTTATCTCTAATATAGTTTTTATATAAAGTTTCATCTTCCTCAATCATATTAATAAGCATATCTACATTGGGTATTTCTTTTCTAAATAGTTTGTCATCTTTGTATTTTTTTAACCCCATATAATCTTCTTTATAATATTTTATTTCTTTCATTAAATATTCACCCCATTTTTAAATATTATTAAAAAATGAAAAAAGCAGTACATTTTAAAAGAGTAGATAATTAAGTTTTATTTATGATATTACTTGTACTTTTATACAACAGATTATTGATATCAATATACAATTTTGTAATTGATTATATTTCTTACTATATATTAACATATTTATATAGATATAAACAATAAAAAAGATACTATATTGATGAATTATAGTATCTTTTTATAAGACGTGGGAAATTGTCTTTATTTATTTTTATAGGCTTTGTTTAATTTCGTCTATAGTCTGTCCGATTATCTTTATACCTTTTTCAATTTCATCTTTTTCTAATCTAGAAAATCCAAGTCTCATAAAATTATTTTGGTTTTTATTTATGAAAAATACATCGCCGGGCATAAAGATAACGCCTTTTTCGTGACATTTTTCAAGGAGATATCTAGTATCTATATCCTTTAATTTAAAGAATAGGTGAAGACCTCCATCACCCAAAACATATTCATAATCTATATATTTTTGAGAACATTCTAAAGCAAAGTTAAATTTATCGCCATAGTATTTTCTTATTTTCTTCAGATATTTATCGAAGTTGCTGTTTTTTAAATAATCGTATAATATACCTTGATCTAAAAATGATACATGCATATTTATACTTCTTTTTACGCTGACTAATTTATCTATTAAGTTTTTATCTCCAAATATCCAGCCAATTCTCATTCCCGGGAATAAAATTTTTGAAAAACTACCTATGTAAATTACTCCGTTATTTTTATTATCTAATGAACAAATCGGAAAAATATGAGAACTAGAGTAGAGTAGCTCTTCATTAAATCCATCTTCAATTATTGCTATATTGTTTTCTTTCATTATATTATAAAACTTAAATCTATCGTTTGGAGATAATACAATGCCAGTTGGATTATTATATGAAGGTGTAATATATACAAATTTAATCTTACCTTTATATTTTTTTAGTGTAGAGTTTATACTTTCAAAGTCTAAGCTATTTTTATTTAAATCCATAGGCAAAATATTTAAGTTAAATGATTTAAATATTTTTAATGATACATTGTGTGTTGGATTTTCACACAAGATATAATCGCCTGGATTAGTAAGCGAGGATATTATTATATTTAATGCCTCTGTAAATCCATTAGTAATTAATATATCTTTATTTGTAGAGTCTACATTTTTTTTATTCATATATTCCATTAAAAATTCAATTAATGGTTTGTAACCTTGTGCATAGCCATAGTTTAATAGTTTATGGCCTTCTAAGTTAAATCTATTTAAAAAAGCGCGTTTTAATTCTTCCATATCGAATTGGTCACCTGCAGGTGATATACTTTTAAACGAAATTAAGTTTGATTTCCACTGGATTTCATTTTTAGAAGAATCCATTTCATTTAAAGCTTTAGTATATTCATTTTCGTATGAAGACCAATCTACATTCCAGCTAGAAGTAGTGATATAAGATTGTTCTTTTACAAAAGTCCCCTGACCTTTAATAGAGTAGACAAGGCCCTCTGTTTTTAATTCTTCATAAGCGCTTAACACACTATTTCTACTTACATTTAAGATAGAGCATAGTTCTCTAGTTGAAGGAAGTTTACTATTTATAGGGAGTAATCCCTTTGTTATTAAATCTTCTATATAGTTTTTAATCTGCATATACACTGGTTCTTCTTTATTTAATTCAAAATTAAAAAATAACAAAATAGGCCTCCTTTATTAGAAATTAAATATATGTATTATTTAATAAATATCTACATAAAAATAAAGACAATTATATTTTAAAATATAATTGTCTATTTATAATTATAACATATATTTATATATCATAGGAAATTATATTGAGTATAGATATCAAATTTCCTATGAATTCAAGAAAGTATATACAAAATATATGTGATGACTTTTTTGATTTTTACTATTTTATAATGAATACTCTATTATTTTATCTATTAATTCGCTATAAGATATACCTTTGGCATTTGCACTTCTAGGTATTAAACTAGTTACTGTCATTCCTGGAAGAGTATTTAACTCAAGAACATAGAATTTACCATTTGATAATATAAAGTCTACTCTTACAAATGCTCTACAGTTAAATGCATCCCAACATTGTTTAGTTTTCATGTTTATTTCGTTTTGAAGTGATTCTTCTAAATAAACAACTTCTTCAGTTGCAGCTTTATCACCAGTTGCATATTTTGATTCATAGTCGAAGAATTCATTTGGTGAACTTATTTTTATAGTTGGAAAAACTTCTCCGTTTAATATGAAAGAAGTGTATTCATCTCCTGGAAGATAACCTTCTATCATAACTATATCGTCAACTTCTAGACCTTTTCTTACAGCTTCATAAACATCTTCTTTTCTATCTACTTTGAAAGTAGCTACACTAGAACCACCGCTATTTGGTTTTATAAAAACAGGATATCCCATTTTTTCTATTGCATCGTAGTCTATTGAATCAACAGATTTTGCAATTATCCATGGAGCAGTAGGTATGTCAGATGCTTTTAATACTTTTTTTGACATATTTTTATCCATGCATATTCCACTAGTTAGAGGATCACATCCTGAATATTTAATTCCCATAGACTCTAACATTGATTGTATAGTTCCATCTTCACCGTATTTACCGTGTAAAATTAATAAAGCGAAATCTACATTTTCAGGCATTTTATTTACAACATCCATTGGTTCATTTATTATTAATTCATGTACGTCATATTTATCTCTATTTATAGCATTAAGTACAGATCTACCAGAATTTAAAGATACTTCACGTTCAGATGAAATACCACCCATTATTACAACAACTTTCTTTTTCATATTTATCTCTCCTAATTAATAAAATTTTAATTCAGTAATAAGTTATATTTATTATTTACGAAGTTTTAGTAAATATAATTTACAATTTAACTTCTATGCAATTTTAAGTTAAAGTAAATACTACCGCAGCAATATTTATTATATATTAATTATATGTATAACAAAAAGAAATAGAAAGTACCACGATTGTAGTAAATAATAAAGAGGGTGGTTGTTAATAAAAAAACAAATAAAAAAGAGATAACAAATTTTGTTATCTCTTAAAAATAAAATATTTTTATGTAGATTATAACAAGAAATTACCGATTATAATTCCGCAATAATTTCCTATAACATATCCTAAAGTACCTATAAGCATTATTGGCGCTATTAATTTTGTCCATCCTTTAGAAACTGCCATAGCAGCTGCTGTCGTAGGACCACCTATACATGCATTAGATGCAAGGATTGCATCTTCTAAGTTGAATTTAAATATTTTTGCACATGTAAATGTAACTAACATATTTATAAATACTACTATAAAACAGAATACTAATAATAATGGTGAATTAACTACTATAGATTGTATAGAAGCTGGAACACCTATTACAACGAAGAATATGTATATTAAATATGTACCTATTTCTTGAGCGCCTCCAAGATTAGAGAAGAAATCACTAAATACAGATGCACAAATCATTGTAACAGTAGTTATTATTAAGTATTGATTTCCAAGTAAAGTATTTAAAAGTGATAAAAATGCATTACTTGTAGGTATAGTAGATGATAAAAACTCTGCTATAGTATTTGATACAGCTACTATTACAAATGCACTACCTATAGATAAAGCTATATCTTTTAGCGATATATCTTTACGGCTCCAATAAGAAGAAGCTGTAGTTTCCCCATCTTTAATTTCTTGTTTTTCAAATTCCTCAACATGTGGATGAAGGAAGTGTTTTCTAAAGAAATTGATTGATGGTATAGTTATTAATACAAAGAAATATAATGCCATTAATAAATTGTCAGAAACGACTGCTGCAGAAACAACATCACCAGGAAGTTCAAATGCCGCCGACATAGCAGCAAAGTTAGCACCACCACCGATATAAGAACCAGTCATCATACCAGCAACTTGAGCTAAGAAAGGTATTTTACTAGCTAAGAAGTAAAAACCTACTACGGCACCTGCCATTGTACCTATTGCACTTAACAGATAAATGACAAGCATTTTACCACTTTCTTTCCAAATTTTCTTTATATCACATTGATATAGTAAAAGTGTAATTGCAAGTGGAACAACATAAGTCCAAACGTTATCATATTTATAAATTAAATAAAATAAAAGTACCACGATTATCTATAATCATATATATTGTGGTAGATAATACAAAAACTAACAAAAAAGTATTAAAAAGTAAAAAAGTAGATAACATATGATATGTTATCTACTTAATATATAGAGATTTTTAGTTTTATAGATAAATAGAAATAAAAAATTTAAAGGACTTGTTGGATAACTCGAAAGGCATTTTTGTATCCTATTTTTTCTATCTCATCTTGTGTATATCCGCGTTTTTGAAGCTCTTTTATTAAATTAGGAGTGTCCTTAAACTCTTTTAATCCAAGCACATTAGGATTTGATGTATCTTCTAAAAATGCAGATAAACAGTCTTGGTCTATAAATCCAGAAAAATCAAATCCACAAGAAATATGATCAATACCGACTAAATCGGCCATATAATCTATATGATTTACTAAATCACCTACATCTGCTCTTTGACAATTTTTATAATCTACAAAGTCTCTGTAGCCATTTATACCGATTATACCGCCACTTTCAGCAATCGCTTTAATCTGATTATCAGTAAGATTTCTTCTATGATCTGATAAAGCTTTTACGTTTGAGTGTGAAGCTATTACAGGTTTTGTGGCAATATTCATAATATCCCAAAATGATTTTTCGTTTGCATGTGATACATCTACTATCATTTTTAATTCTTCGAGCTTTCTAACAGCGTTTTTACCAGAGTCTGTAAGTCCTCTAAGTGGATCTCCTCCAACACCAGTTGCAAGTGCATTTTGTTCATTCCATGTAAGTGATGCATGTCTAGCTCCAACTACATCATAAAAATAATGAAGCATATCTACATCTTCGCCTATATAACTAATGCCTTCCATACCTACTAAAACACTTAATTTATCTTGTTTTAAAGCGACTTCAAAATCAGAAAACTGTTTAATTTGTTTTATAATATCAGAATTTGAATTTATTTCTTCAGTTAAACACTCTACAACTTGTTTAACTCTTTTTTGTGGACATTTATCATAAGGTGGGTCTATCCAAATTACATATATTCCACCGATTAAATTTGCGTTTTTTAATTCATCTAAATAATGATTTTTTATAATGTCTTTTTCACCTTTTAACATTTTTACAGTTACATCAGTGAATAAATCAGAATGACAATCAAATACCATTTTAAAACCTACTTTCTACTTATACTGAAATGTTTAATTATATTATAATTTATTAAAATACAGATAAAATTGCAATAAAAATTTAGTGTTTTTAAATTAAAATTAATGTAAATTCTATTGTTGGGAATTATAATAAAATAGTACAAAGATTAAAAATAGGAGAGTAATTATGAAAGCAGAAATTATAACAGTTGGAACAGAGATTTTATTAGGAGATATATTAAATACTAATAGTAGATATTTAGCTAGAGAGCTTGCAGGTATGGGGATAGAAGTTTACTATCAACTAACTGTAGGAGATAATGAAGAGAGATTATTAAGCACATTAAAAGAAAGTCTAAATAGAAGTGATATTGTTATATGTACTGGAGGTCTTGGGCCGACAGAAGACGATATAACTAAAGAAGTTTGTGCAAAATGCTTTGATTATAAACTTGAGTTACATAAACCATCATTAGAAGCTATGTTAGAGAGATTTAAACATATGAATAGAGTGCCGACTAAAAATAATGAAAAGCAAGCTTATTTCCCAAAAGAAGCGTATATACTTAAAAATGACAATGGGACAGCGCCAGGTTGCATTATGGAAAAAGACAATAAAATGATAATTGTACTTCCAGGACCGCCAAAAGAAATGGAAGCTATGTTTGAAAATTATGTAAAACCTTATTTATCAAAACTTACAGATGATGTAATAGAATCAGAAGTACTTAGAATAATAGGTGTTGGAGAGTCTCAAGTCGAAAATGATATACTAGATATAATAGATTCACAAACTAATCCAACTATAGCTACTTATGCAAAAGGTTATGAGTGTACGCTTAGAATTACAGCCAAAGCAAAAAATATAGATGAAGCTAGAAATCTTATAAAACCTATGTCAGATGAGATGAAAAAAAGATTTAAACAGAATTTATATGCTACTGGAGAGACTAGTATAGAAGAAGTTGTATCAAAAATATTAGTAGAACATGATTTGAAAATTGCTGTTGCAGAATCATGCACAGGAGGTATGGTATCAGCAAACCTTATAAATTATCCGGGAATATCTTCTGTGTTTATGGAAGGATGCGTAACTTATTCTAACGAAGCAAAGATGAAATCGCTAGGAGTAAAGAAAGAAACACTAGATATATATGGAGCAGTCAGCAGTGAGTGTGCAAAAGAGATGGCTTGTGGTGTGGCAGCTAGATACAATACAAATGTAGGAATTGCGACAACTGGGATAGCTGGACCTGGTGGAGGAAGTGATGAAAAGCCAGTTGGTCTAGTTTATTTTGGGATTTATATAAATGGAGATGTTATTTCAAAGAAATATGTATTTAATGGAGATAGACAACAAATAAGAGAAAGAGCTACAAAGACTATATTAAATGATTTGAGATTAGAATTATTAAATAAAATAATATAATATTAAAATAAGTATATAATAAGTAATTTCATAAATTATTTTTATAAAGTTAAATTTAAGCAAGTGATGTATAAATCACTTGTTTTTCTTTTTTTTAAGAATATAATTTTAGTAAGAAGGGGGATGGGAAAATGAGACTTAATAATAAAATAATAGAAGTTAGGCAACTTCAAAAATCTTATAAAGATGTAAAAGCTGTCAATGGAATAGATTTTTATGTTGAAAAGGGAGAGTTATTTGCATTTTTAGGATTAAATGGTGCGGGAAAATCGACTACTATAGATATGTTGTGTACTTTTTTAAAAGCAGATAGAGGAAGTATAAAAATAAACAACTATGAAGTTGGAAAAGATGATGAAAAAATAAAATCATTAGTAGGAGTAGTATTTCAAGAAAGTGTATTAGATGAACTTTTAACTGTAAAAGAAAACTTAATAACTAGAAGTAAATTATATAACATGTCAAAAGATGAGTTTAATAAAAATTTAGAAGAAATAGCAGATATTACTGGAATAAGAGAAATTATAAATAGACAATATAGAAAACTATCAGGCGGACAGAGAAGAAGAGTAGATATTGCAAGAGCACTTATAAATAAACCTAAGATATTATTTTTGGATGAACCAACTACAGGATTAGATCCTAAAACAAGAAAAAACGTATGGGATATGATAAGAACTTTGCAAAAAGATAATAATATGACGGTATTTCTTACGACTCATTATATGGAGGAGGCATCAAAAGCCGACTATATAGTAGTTATGGACAAAGGGGTTATAGCAGCAAAGGGTACAACTGATGAATTAAAAGAAAAATATGCTAAAGACAAGATGATAATATATTTTGACGATGAGAAAAGTGATTTTATCGAAAACTATTTAAAAGAAAATAATTATGAGTTCTTTATACAAAACAACGATATAACTATAGAGATAAATACAACATTAGATAGTATAAAAATAATAGATGATTGTAGAATTTATATAAACTCTTTTGAAGTAATAAAAGGTAGCATGGACGATGTATTTTTAAATATTACAAAGGGGGATAAATAAGTGATTACTTTTATAAATAGAAATTTAAAGATGTTTTTTAGAGATAAAACAGCAGTATTTTTTTCACTATTAGCAGTATTTATTGTATTGGGATTATATATAGTATTTTTAGGGGATGTATGGGTAGATTCTTTTAAAGAAATAAAAGGTGCAAAAAATCTAATGAATTGCTGGATTATGGCTGGACTTATTGGAGTAACATCAGTAACTGCTAATATAGGAGCGTTTGGAATAATGGTTGAGGATAAAAGTAAAAATAAAATAAAAGATTTTGTTGTATCTCCAATGAAAAATTATAAAATTATGGGAGGATATATATTGAGCTCTTTTATAGTTGGGAGCATAATGTCTATAATTGCTTTAATAATTTCACAAGCATATCTATTATATAGTAAAGCAGAGTTGCTGTCATTTAATCAACTTATAGAAGTAGTAATAATCATACTTTTAACTACATTATCAAATAGCGCGATGATATTATTTATAGTATCTTTATTTAATAGTCAAAAGGCATTTTCAACAGCGAGTTCGATAATTGGAACATTGATAGGATTTATAACTGGGATTTATTTGCCTATTTCTATGTTGCCTAAAAATGTTCAACTAATAGTCAAGTCGTTTCCAACATCACATGGAATAAGCATATTAAGACAGATATTTATGGAAAAACAAATGAATGAGTCGTTTGCAAACATATCGGGAAGCTATATGGATGAGTTTAAAGAAGCTATGGGTGTAGTATATTATATAGACGATAAGATAATAACAAATACTACAAGTGTATTTATATTAATAGGCTCAGCTTTATTATTTTTTATATTATCGATTTTAGTTATATCTAAAAAGAAAAAATAATAATGTTAAATTTATTATTAGTAGCATTAAAAATAAAAAGTAAAACTTTATATATTTTACATATTTTATTGTCACAAAATATAGAAAATTAAATTAATTAGTTAAAAATTTTTTACTAATGTTAAATTTTTATTACCTTATTATAACTTATTTCTAACACTAATTAATATAAAAGATAATACAATTTAATTAATATAGGTTTTATTGCTGGTGTTGCTACTGCTATAGCATGGGGAGGACCTGGAGCATTGTTTTGGATGTGGGCAATAGCTTTCTTGGGAGCAGGCTCAGCATTTGCAGAATCGACCTTAGGTCAACTTTATAAAGAAGAACACGACGGTGAATATCGTGGAGGTCCAGCTTATTACATAGAAAAAGGATTTGGAAGTACAACTTTTTCTAAAGCATATGCAACTTTATTTGCTATAGTTACAGTTATAGCTATAGGAATACTTCTTCCAGGCGTACAATCAAATTCTATAGCAGTATCTATAAACAATGCATTTGGAATAAGTGTAAACGTTACAGCAGTATTTTTAGTTATTTTAACAGGAGTAGTTATATTTGGTGGAATAAAAAGAATAGGTTCAGCAGCAGAATTTATAGTACCGTTTATGGGTGGTGCATATATATTAATGGCAGTTGTAATTATAATTGCCATTATAGGTGATTTACCAGGAGTTATAGCTTTAATATTTAAATCTGCATTTGGTGCAGAGGCGAGTTTTGGTGGAATATTAGGTTCTACAATTGCTTGGGGTGTAAAACGTGGAGTTTACTCAAATGAAGCTGGTCAAGGTACAGGGCCACAAGCATCATCAGCAGCAGAAGTTTCACATCCGGCAAAACAAGGTTTTGTACAAGCCTTTTCAGTTTACGTAGACACATTATTTGTATGCTCAGCAACTGGATTTATGATACTTATGACAGGTTGTTACAACACTTTTAATGAATTTACTAAAAAGATAATGGTTGAGAATATGCCGGGATATGCTATAGAAGATATAGGGCCTGTATATACTCAAAATGCAATAAATACGTTGATACCAGGTTTTGGTGGAGCTTTTGTAGCAATAGCACTTTTCTTCTTTGCATTTACTACATTAATGGCGTATTACTATATTGCAGAAGTTAACTTAACATACTTAGTTAAAAAATTTACTGGAGGAAAATCTAGTAAATTATCTATAAATTGTCTTAGAATAGCTTTATTAGCTATGACAGCATTTGGTTGCATTAAGTCTGCAGGATTAGCATGGACTATGGGGGATATTGGTGTAGCTATGATGGCATGGCTAAACTTAATTGCTATTTTGGCATTATCAAAGAAGGCTTTATTGTGTTTTAATGATTATGAATCACAATTAAAGGCAGGGGTTCCAAGAGATGAAATCAGTTTTGATCCAATTAAATTAGGAATAAAAGGTGCTGATTTTTGGGAACAAAAACATCATAACAAAGCTAAATAGTTAAAAACTCTTTCTAATATAATTTTAGGTCTCTTAAATAATTAAGAGGCCATTTTTTTATTCTAGTGTTTCAAAAAAATAAAAACTGAATGTATTTAAGCATCCAGTTTCTAATTATTACTTTATTACTACTTATTAACTACAAATTTGCAGTGAATAAGATTTTATAGTGTTTTCCAAAATACAATCTAAAATATAATTAACAACACTATTACACATATAAGTTGAGAAGAATAAATCATTTTCAAAGTCTTCTTTTTCTACATATTGTCTATATAATTTGTTGAAAAATTCTTCGACACTTGTATGACTTAAAGAATCTCTTTCAATTATTTTGTTAAAATTAGTATCTTTAGCTATTAATTGAAGGTCTCTTTCGTAGACTACGTGCTTTTTAAAACTATGGGAAAATTCCCAGCGTTGACTATGTGGTACACAAAAAAAATCACATAAAAAATGGCATATAACGCCTAATTCTTGACTAAACTTACTTACAGAAAAATATTTTTCAATAAAATCTAGTGATAATTTACATAGGGATTTTATTTTTCCGATTATCATATCGAAAGATTCTTTTAAATAATGCTTATGTAAAACGTACTTAGATGTCATATCTGGTTTGATATTGCCATAAATAAAGTTCTTTTCACTTAGAAAAAACGATTTACTAGAATCTATATTTTCTATAAGTGCATTTGAAATTGTTAAATGTGTATTTAAAATCATTAATTGCACCTTCCATATAATAATTATATAATTAAATTATAGTTGTAACTTTTAATTATTTATTATAATAATAACAAGAAAATAAAAATTTTACAACCTAAAAAGTTTGTATATAAAAGGTAAAGGAGACTTAAATATGAAAAAAATATTAGTATTTATAGCTGACGGATTTGAAGAAATTGAAGCGCTATCAGTTGTAGATGTACTTAGAAGAGCGGAATTAAAATGTGATTTATGCTCTATAAAAGAGGAGTATGTTAGGGGAACTCACAACATAACAGTAAAATCTGATTGTATAATAGATAATATCAATCAAGATGAATACGATGCTATAGTTTTACCAGGGGGATTACCAGGAGCTGATAATTTATTAGATAAAAGAGTAAAAGATATGGCAATTAAATTTAACAATGAAGGAAAAATAGTTGCCGCTATATGTGCAGCACCACAAACTTTAGAAGCATTTGGAATATTAGATGATAGAAAGTGTACATCATATCCAGGTTTTATAAAAGGTAGAGATAAAGTAAATTATTTAGAAGATCAAATAGTTGTAACAGATAAAAATATAATAACTAGTAGAGGACCTGCTACAGCATTAGAATTTGCATTTAGAATATTAGAAGACTTAGGTTATAACGAAAAAGCAAAACAAATAAAACAAGATATGTTAGTTGATTTTTATGTAGAACATATAAAATAAGAAAACATTACCAAAAGATTGTTTAATAGGAAATTGATATAATGATTAGAGTGTGGATATTTTGCACTCTAATTCTATTTTTAGGAAAGTATTATAAATTCATAATTGAGGAGGAAATTATGAAAAATAAAATAGGATATTTTTATATTTTATTAGCCGGAATCTTTTGGTCTACTTTAGGATTTTTAGTTAGCAAAATTAGTGATTATAATTTTTCATCTGAAGAAATAGCGTTTTTCAGAATGATAGGCGGATTTATAGCAATTAGTATATATGGAAAGCTAACTATGCCTACAATGTTTAAAATAACAAAAAAGGGAATTTTATATGTACTTGGAATAGGGATAGTATGCCAATTAGTATTTAATATATCTTATATGAGTTCAATCTCTATGGTAGGTGCATCTATGGCAGCAGTTCTACTTTATGTATCGCCTGTATTTGTAGCGATTTTTTCTAAAATAGTATATAAAGAAAAAATTAATAAAATAAAAATATTATCATTAGTATTTTGTGTAATAGGTGCATACTTAGCAGTAACAGGAGGAAAAATTCAACTAGAAGGTATAAATACAGTTGGTATTTTTGCGGGTATAATGGCAGCGATAACTTACGCAATGCTACCAATTTTCAATAAAAATGCATTAAAAGAAATGGATAATATAACTATGAGTGCTTATGCATTTTTAATAGCTGCGATTTTAATGTGCTTTAGAATAAATCCAGTAGAAACTATTTCAAAAATAGATTCTGTAAAAGTATTTGGATATATAGCTGCTATAGGGATAATACCTACTGCAATGTCTTATATAGTATATTCTAAAGGTATATTAAAAGGTGTAGAACTATCTATAGCAGGTGTAGTTGCATCAATAGAACTTGTTTTATTAGTTATAATAGGATGGACTTTGCTTGGAGAAGATTTCTCTGTTGTTAAATTATTCGGAGTATTACTTATGGTAGTGTCTACTTTTATAGCTGTAAAAGCAATAGAAGATGTTAAGGAAGAAATAGAAGAAGACAAATATCAAACTGAGACTATATCAGAATGTAGTAAGTAAATAAAAAAGACTTTACAAAATATGTGAAGTCTTTTTTATTTTAAGTAATTTATTGAAGTATAATGTTATTTTTTATAGTAAATTCCTTGATAAGTGTCTCTTTCTTTTAAAGTTCTGTCTATATCATTTAAAACTTCCCATTTTTTAAGACTCCACATAGGTCCTACAAGCTCATCGCGTTTTCCGTCACCTGTAAGTCTATGTATTATCATTTCAGGAGGTAGTATTTCAAGTTGGTCACACACAAGATTTATATATTCATCTCTGTCCATAAGCTCAAATTGATTTTTCTCTAATGATCTTGCAAGGGCAGTGTCTTTTATAACGTGAAGTAAATGTATTTTGATTCCATCTACATTCATATCTGCAACTGCTTTTGCAGTTTCCATCATCATGTCGTAGTCTTCTCCTGGAAGTCCATTAATTATATGAACTATAACTTTTATATTTCTATCTTGAAGCTTTTTAAGCCCTTCTAAAAATGTATTATAGTCGTGTCCTCTGTTTATTTTTTTAGATGTAACGTCGTGTATAGTTTGAAGACCTAACTCGACCCATAAATTTGTTCTTTCGTTAAGTTCTGCTAAATAATCAACTACATCATCTTCTAAACAGTCTGGTCTTGTAGAAATTGAAAGACCTATTACATTTTCAAAAGATAGTGCCTCTTCAAATTTATCTTTTAATACATTTAGTGGAGCATAAGTATTGGTATAAGCTTGGAAATAAGCTATATATTTTGCATTAGGCCATTTTTTATGCATCATAGCCTTGATTTCTGCAAATTGCTCGCTTAATGGACTTGCTGGATTTCCAGCAAAATCACCAGAACCACTATTACTACAATAAGTACATCCACCTTTTGAAACTTTACCATCTAAGTTTGGACATGTAAATCCAGCATTTAAAGAGACTTTAAATACTTTTTCACCAAAGTTATTTCTAAGGTAGTAATTCCAAGTATGGTATCTTTTATTATCATCAAATGCATATTTAAATTTTGCCATTTTAATTCACCTTTTCATAAATATTATATTTTAGAGAATAATAAGAAATTATAGATATTAAATAATCATAATTTCTTCACATATATCTCAAAGAAATCTATATACTTAAATGTATTTCGTTAGAATACAGATTTCTTTATGATTTTTATTATATCATTTTAGTATTATATCATATTTAGGTTAAAATAATAAAAGTTTTCTAATTAATATTGTTTTTTGGATTAGATATGATATAATGACATCATGACAACGTATTAAATATGTCTTTAATTTCTTGACCAAAAGTTTTATCAATGGGATAATTATATCATTATTGATTAAAGTATATTTATTAAGAGAGGAAGAAACATGATAGATAAAAATAGTCCATTACCACTATATTTTCAACTACAAAACAAACTTTTAGAAAAGATAAAAGATGGTACATATCCGCAAAATAAAGCTCTACCGACAGAACATGAATTAATACAAAGCTATGGCGTAAGTCGTACAACTGTAAGACAAGCAATCGACAATCTAGTTAAAGAGGGTTATATTGAAAAACGTAGAGGTGTAGGAACTTTTGTTGCTGAAAGAGAAAAGCTAAATTCATGGGATTTGGGAAGTTTAAAAAGCTTTGAAGAAGCATTTAAAGAAAGTAATCATAAGATAAGAACAGAAGCACTTTCAATTAAAGCTATAAAATTAGATTCTAAATTACAACAGATTTTTGGAGATAAAGAAAAGGAAGTCTATGAATTAGAAAGAGTAAGATTTATAGATGAACGCCCAGCGATGAGTATTATAACTTTTGTGCCGGCATCTATATTTTCCAATATGGACAGATATGATTTTTCATCTGTATCATTATATAAAACAATGTCAGAGGAATATAATATCAATATATGTTATGCAGAAAAGGAATTTAGAGTAGTTGCGGCGGGGAGAGAAGACGCTCAAAAGCTAAAACTTAAAGTTGGAAGTCCACTTCAAGAAGTGAGAACAATTACTTATGATGATAATAATAGAGTAATAGAGTATTCTATATCTAGAGATTCTGGGGACATTAGTACGTACAAAATTAAGTTAAAATACAGAGGTAAATAAAAAGTTGATGAAAATCTGTGAGAAATTACGAGTATTTACAAATTTCGACTTTTTACAAAATTAATATTAAAAAGATAAAGTTTATATCATATTTTATATAAAAAATTATTATATTTTTGTAGAATTTGGAATAATACATGTTATAATGATTATGAAATATGAAAACGTTAAGGAGGATTAAAACATGAGATTTTTTTTAGATACAGCTAATATTGACGAAATAAAAGCAGTGAACGACATGGGAGTAATAGACGGTGTAACAACTAACCCATCTTTAATAGCAAAAGAAGGAAAAGACTTCAAAGAAACTATAAAAGAAATTGCATCAATAGTTGATGGAGCTATAAGCGGAGAAGTTAATAGTGATGATGCAGAAGGTATGATAGTAGAAGGACGTGAAATAGCGGCAATTCATCCAAATATGGTAGTAAAAATACCTATGACAGGTGAAGGTTTAAAAGCTGTAAAAGTTTTAACTAAAGAAGGAATAAAAACTAACGTAACATTAATATTCTCAGCAACTCAAGCATTACTTGCTGCAAGAGCTGGGGCAACATACGTATCACCATTTTTAGGAAGATTAGACGACATATCTACACCAGGTATGGATTTAATAAGAACTATAGCTGAAATATTCGCAGTTCACGAAATAGATACACAAATCATAGCAGCTAGCGTTAGAAATCCAATACACGTTATAGATGCAGCACTTGCTGGAGCTGATATAGCTACTGTTCCTACAAAAGTAATTGAACAAATGTTAAAACATCCTTTAACAGATCAGGGGATAGAAAAGTTCAAAAAAGACTGGGAAGCTACATTTGGTAAATAAAAAAAATTGACCTTAGTTTTATCACAACGTTTTAATTTAATGGAGGAAATATATGAACAATTTAGATGTGAAATGTATTAATGCAATTAGAGTACTAGCAGCTGATGCTATACAAAAATCAAATTCAGGACATCCTGGATTACCACTTGGTGCTGCTAGTATGGCATACACTTTATGGACAAAAATGAATCACAATGGTAAAAATTCTGACTGGAAAAACAGAGATAGATTCGTATTATCTGCAGGTCATGGTTCAATGCTTGAGTATTCATTACTACACTTATTCGGATATGGAATAACTGTAGATGACATAAAGGAATTTAGACAATGGGGAAGTAAAACACCTGGACATCCAGAATACGGTCATACTAAAGGTGTAGAGATAACTACAGGCCCTTTAGGACAAGGTATATGTAATGCTGTAGGTTTTGCAATAGCTGAAGCAAAACTTGCTGATAAATTCAACAGAGATGGATTTAATATAGTAGATCATTATACATACGCTATAACAGGTGATGGATGCCTAATGGAAGGTATATCTTCAGAAGCTTCTTCACTTGCAGGTACATTAGGTCTTGGTAAATTAATATTACTTTACGATTCAAACAACATAACTATAGAAGGGGATACAGATGTAGCATTTACAGAGGATGTTGCTAAACGTTATGAAGCTTATGGATGGCAAGTATTAAATATAGAAGATGGAAACGATATAGATGCTATATCAAAAGCTATAGATGAAGCAAAAGCTGAAACTGAAAAACCTTCTATAATAATCGTAAAAACTCAAATCGGATATGGTTGTCCAGCTAGACAAGGTTCAGCTAAAGCTCATGGTGAGCCACTAGGTGCTGACAACATAAAAGAAATGAAAGAAGTAATGAAATGGGAAGCTGAAGACTTCTTTATACCACAAGATGTTTACACTAATATGGAAACATATATAGCTAACGGTGAAAATGCTGAACAAAACTGGAATGAGTTATTTGCAAAATACGAAGAAGCTTATCCAGAATTAGCAGCAGAATATAAAAAATGGCATGATTTAGATGTTACTGATGAATTATTAAATAGTGAAGAATTCTGGAAATTTGAAAAAGGATGTGCAACTAGACAATCATCAGGAGATGTATTAAATAGATTAACATCATTCATACCAAACTTAATGGGTGGATCTGCTGACTTAGCACCATCTAATAAAAGTGATATGAAAAACACTGGATTCTTCTCAAAAGAAGACAGAAGTGGACAAAATATACACTTTGGTGTAAGAGAGCATGCAATGGCTGCAATATCTAATGCAATAGCTGCTCACGGTGGACTTAAAGCTTATTGTGCGACATTCTTCGTATTTAGCGATTATATGAAAGGTGCAATGAGATTATCTTCTTTAATGAACTTACCAGTGACTTATATATTAACTCACGATAGTATAGGTGTTGGAGAAGATGGACCTACTCATCAACCAATAGAACAATTAGCTGCACTTAGAAGTTTACCAAACATGACAGTATTTAGACCAGCTGACTCAAATGAAACTGCTGCTGCTTGGTTCTACGCTGTAACAAACAAAACTACACCAACTTCATTAGTATTAACAAGACAAAACTTACCACTATACGATATAGATGGAAAAGTTGCTTTAAAAGGAGCTTATATATTAAAAGACTCTCAAAAAGAAACTCCAGATGTAATACTTATGGCATCAGGTTCAGAAGTTGAATTAATAATGGGTGCTGCTGATGAACTTGCTAAAAAAGGTATTGACGCTAGAGTAGTAAGTATGCCATCATTTGAATTATTCGAAGCACAAAGCGCTGAATACAAAGAAAGCGTACTTCCAAACGCTGTTAGAAATAGAGTAGCTGTAGAAGCTGCATCTTCTTTCGGATGGTATAAATACGTTGGTTTAGATGGTGAAGTAATCGCACTTGATCACTTCGGAGCATCTGCACCAGCATCAATATTATTTAAAGAATTCGGATTTACAGTTGAAAACGTAGTTGAAACTGCATTAAGAGTTGTAAATAAATAATTTTAAATAGAAATAAAAGGAGGAAAAATCTAATTTTGATTTTTCCTCCTTTTAAATTTAAAAAATCCTAGGATATGATACCTCTATCATAATCCCAGGATTAAATGTAATTACTATGACCTAATTAATTATAAATAGATTATAGTTAACTAGCATATTAATTAGCTTTTTCTTCTGGATATTGAAGGGCATCTACGCCTTCTTCACCAGTACGTATCTTAACTGCATTTTCTACAGATGATACAAATATCTTACCGTCGCCTATATTACCAGTATATAAAACCTTTTTAGCAGTATCTATAACAGTTTGTACTGGCACTTTTGCGACTACTATCTCAACTAATATCTTAGGATGTAATTCCATTTCTACTGCAACACCTCTATAATATTTAGGAGCACCTTTTTGAGTACCACAACCTAAAACATTAGAAACAGTCATACCCATTATGCCTATATCACTCAAGGCATCTTTTAAATCTTTAAATTTATCTTGATCTGTTATTATTTCAATTTTTGTCAATTTAATATCAGAAGCTACTATATCTGAAGAAGCACTTTTGCTTACTAGTTGTACTGGAACAGCTTTGTCAACAGATACTTTTTCTGCTGCAGTTTTTAATTTTCTAACTGTACTTGCTTTTGCAAAGTCAGCATATGCACTTGATAGGCCGTGTTCTAATTTATCAAGGCCGACGATTTCTTCTTCTTCACTAACTCTAAGACCTAAAGTAGCATCTATAGCTTTGAATAATATAGTAGTAGTTACTAAAACCCAAGCCATAACAGCTAATACACCTAAACATTGAACTCCTAATAGATGAAAACCTCCGCCATATGCTAGACCACCATCTACTGCAAATACACCTGTAAGAATTGTACCTATTGCACCACATGCACCATGGACACCTATTGCACCCACTGGGTCATCTATTTTTAATTTTTGATCTAAAAATTCTATTACGACAACTACAGTTAGGCCTGCGACTATACCTATTATACATGCACCAATTGGATTAACTACTGCACATCCTGCTGTTATTGCAACAAGGCCAGCAAGTGAACCATTTAGAGTCATTGAAACATCAGGTTTTTTATATTTAACCCAAGTAAATATCATTGTTGTTACTGTTGCAGCAGCGGCTGCTATATTAGTTGTCACAAATACGCTACCTGCAAGAATTAAATTATCATCACCAGTCATTGAAGTTGTCGAACATCCATTAAATCCAAACCAACAAAACCATAATATAAATACTCCAAGAGCACCAACTGTTATATTATGTCCTGGTATTGCATTTGCACTGCCGTCTTTGTTGTATTTTCCAATACGAGGTCCTAAAATTTTAGCACCTACTAAGGCTGCTAGACCACCTACCATATGAACTGCAGTAGAACCTGCAAAGTCTATAAATCCTAATTGAGAAAGCCAACCGCCACCCCAAATCCAGTGACCTGATATAGGATAGATAAATGCACTTATTGCAATTGAATAAGCTAAATAAGATTTAAATTTTGTTCTTTCTGCCATAGCTCCTGAAACTATAGTTGCAGCAGTAGCGCAAAATACTGTTTGGAATATTACATATGCCCAAGAAGTATAACTACCTTCGACACCATAATTACCTTGGATAAAAAAGTCGAGTCCGCCTATTAGTTTACCACTGCCAGCAAACATCAAACCAAATCCAAATATCCAAAAGACTAACGCTCCACAAGCGAAGTCCATCAAGTTTTTCATTATAATATTACCTGCATTTTTTGCTCTAGTAAATCCTGTTTCAACCATTGCAAACCCAGCTTGCATAAAGAATACTAAAGCAGCTCCTAATAATACCCAAATCGTATCGACTGATGAATACATAATAAATCCTCCTAATAATTAAATTTTCATAATTTCCAATATAAAAGATAAAGCAAATATTGAAAAATTTATAAATCCTAAATACATAAGTTAAAAAGAAATTAAAGGCGTGTCCCCACCATTTATCTAGATAGAGTACACGCCTTTGTGTAGATAGTATTTAGTTATGTTAAAATATGAATTTAAATATTTTATACGCTAAATAATAAATCTGTATAAGTTGGGAATGGCCAGTAGCCTTTTCCTACTAATGTTTCTAGTTCGTCAGCTATAGCACGAACTTCATTCATTTGAGATAATACTGTATCATGATAGTATTTAGCTAATTTTTCGCTATCATCACAATCTTTTGCACCTAAAAGAACTTTTTCTAAATCAGCAGTTTTCTTAGCTAAACAGCTACTTAGTGAAGAGATTTTAGATACTAAATTAGTTTCTAAAGATATATCTATGTCTGAAGATAAGTCTTTTTTAGCTAAAGCAGATTCTGTTAAATCTTTAGAATAATTACATACAGCTGGTATAATATCTTTTTTGATCATTTCAAGCATTGTAAGTGCTTCAATATTTATAGTTTGAGAGTATTTTTCAAGCAGTATTTCTTTTCTTGATTCTAATTCTAATTTAGTATATACTCCGTGTTTTTCAAATAATTTTATATTTTTTTCATCTGTATAATGAGGTAGAGCTTCTGCAGAAGATTTTAAATTTAATAATCCTCTAGATTCTGCTTCAACTACCCATTCAGGTGCGTAGTTATTTCCATTAAATATTATAGCTTTATGTTCTTTTAATATTTTCTTTAGTACTTCATTTAAAGCTTTATCTATATCGTCTTTTCCTTCGATATAATCAGAAACATAATCAAGAGATTCAGCAACTATAGTATTAAGTATAGTGTTAGGGCAAGCTATATTAGCAGTAGAACCTAACATACGAAACTCAAATTTATTTCCTGTAAATGCAAATGGAGAAGTTCTGTTTCTATCTGTAGTATCTTTTTTAAATGATGGCAATACACCGACATCTATTGCTAATGAATTTAAAGTTTCTTCATTGTATGGAAGGTTTTCTTCAATACATTTTAATACTTTTTCTAAATCAGTACCTATAAACATTGATAATATTGCAGGAGGTGCTTCATTTCCACCTAGACGATGGTCATTTCCAGCATCTGCAACTGATATTCTAAGTAAGTCTTGATTTTCATGAACAGCTTTGATTATTGCTACTAAGAAAGTTAAGAATACTTTGTTGTTTATAGGGTCTTTACCAGGGCTTAATATATTTTTACCTGTATCTGTTGATATAGACCAGTTGTTGTGTTTACCAGAACCGTTGACACCAGCAAATGGTTTTTCATGTAATAAACACATTAAACCGTGTTTACAAGCTACTTTTTTCATAACATCCATAGTTAATTGGTTGTGGTCAGTAGCGACGTTTGTAGTTGTAAATATAGGAGCTAACTCGTGTTGAGATGGAGCAACTTCGTTGTGTTTAGTTTTTGCTAAAACTCCTAATTTCCACAACTCTTCATCTAAATCTTTCATATATTCAACTACTCTTGGTTTTATTGCACCGAAGTAGTGGTCATCTAGCTCTTGGCCTTTTGGCGGTTTTGAACCAAATAAAGTTCTACCAGTAAATTTTAAATCTATTCTTTTATTGTATAAGCTTTTATCTATTAAGAAATATTCTTGTTCAGGACCAACTGTAGTAGTAACTCTTTTTACATCTGTTTCTCCTAATAGATGTAAAAGTCTTACAGCTGATTTATTTATAGCTTCCATTGATCTTAATAAAGGAGTTTTCTTGTCAAGTACTTGACCTCCATATGAGCAAAAGGCTGTAGGAATACATAAAGTACCATTTCTCAAGTATGCATAACTAGTTGGGTCCCATACTGTATATCCTCTAGCTTCAAAAGTAGATCTTAAACCTCCTGAAGGGAATGATGAACCGTCTGGTTCGCCTTTTACTAATTCTTTACCAGAGAACTCCATGATTACTTTTCCATCATTAGTTGGACTTATAAAACTATCGTGTTTTTCAGCAGTAATACCAGTCATTGGTTGGAACCAATGAGTAAAATGGGTAGCACCATGTTCTATTGCCCAATCTTTCATTGCAGTGGCAACTACATTTGCAACTTTTAAATCGATTGGTTTACCGTCTTTTATAGTGTTTTGTAATGCTTTATAGACATCTTTAGGCAGTCTTTCTTTCATCACAGTTTCGTTAAATACTAAACTTCCAAATATTTCTGGGACTTTTGTCATAATAATTACCTCCAAAATTTAAAAATAAAAAATATCTAATAAATATAGACTTATACATCATCGTATAATCTAATAATTACTTAAATATCTTGAAAAAAAGAAAAGCGCTGTAGGATACTTATAACCTACAGCGCCTTTGCTGTTTTAATTAACTTTATAAAAACATTGTATGCCTTATGGAATAATATGTCA
>NZ_CABQXJ010000041.1:0-25563 GCF_902468165.1 uncultured Intestinibacter sp. | reverse complement strand
AGTCTTTTTTATTTTTAAGGTCAATTACATCTTTATTTTCTAGAAGATATAAGTTTCCCTTAACTGTTTCGATATCGTTTTTTATCTCTTTGTGAGTTGAAACAGCAATTTGTTTGTTGTATTTTTTAGCAAAATTGACAGTATGCATAGTTCCACATTCTACAGCACACTCTACAACTACAATCCCTAAACTAAGTGCAGCTTGTAGCCTATCTCTCTGTATAAATTTATTTTTTGAAGGATTTGTGTTTATCTTGTATTCACTAATTAAACATCCACCTGTTTTTATTATTTCATCTGCTAAATCTTTATTTTCATTTGGATAGCATTTATCTAGTCCACATGGCAATGTAGCAATAGTCTTGCCTTTTGACTTTAAGCAGCCTATATGTGCAAAAGTATCACATCCACTTGCAAGCCCAGATACAATTACAAAACCTTCTTTAGCATAAGACTTTGCTAAATCTTCTGCTACTTGTTTTCCCTGTTCTGTTGGATTTCTCGTGCCTATTATGGCTATTGAGTTTTTTTCATAAAGACATTCTAAATTTCCTTTATAAAAAATCAATAGTGATCTATCTTTTATATTTTTTAATTTGGTTGGAAAATCATCATTAAAAATATTAGTCGACTTTATACCAAGCTTATACGATTCAGATAAAGTATTTATAGAATTTTCGATTGTTGTTTTTATTTTGTCTAAGCTAGGTACTTCAAAGTTTTCATCTATTTCTTTATATTTAGATATACATTTTTGTATATCTTCTTGTGATAAATTTAGTGATTCATTCAAAAATCCCTTTTCTATTAGTGTATTTGTTTTACTTTTTCCTATTAAATCAATAATCGTAAGTATTAAGCTATTATCCATATCCTCATCCTTTATCTTTATTCCAAATAACTTCTCCAAAAGACCCATCATCTTCTCTAAGAGATAGCCTAAGTGTATTATGGTCATATTTTTTCTCTTTCATAATACTATCTATATATTTATGATAAAAAATATCACTGACTAAAGACCAGATTTTATAATTATCGCTTACTTCAATTATTCTATAAATTTCAACTACTGTACCGCTGAAAAAGGCTGGATTTAGTTTTGACAATGTGCTAGACATCATTTTAGCTTCATATTCACTTAAATTTCTTCTCAATAATTCAAAATATATTTTTTTATACGTTTGAGTATATGCGTAATTATAGGAATAATAATTGAAATGAAGCAGATTATTATCTAAGATACCTTTTTTAAATGCCCATCTAGAAACATCAACTACTCTTGTTTTATAATATATTTCTTTTTTGGGCTTGTATTTTAAAGTGGCATATTGATTTCTACATACAACTAATGAACTTGTAGCTACATCGTATATTTTTCTCTTCTTAGTAGTTTTGCTATAACCTGGTTTTATATGTTGTATATGAAGATGTCCACTTAAATTTAAGATAACATCATATTTAGCATATAATTCTATAAGCCTCTGATTATTTTCTAATGTATATCCTTTATTCATTAAATCATTATGGTCTACTAAGCTGTGATGTGTAACTGTTATTACTTTTTTATTCTTTTCTTTAGCTTCTTTTAAATTTTTCTCTAGCCACTCATATGTACTATCACTCAATATACCTTTTATCGCAACTGGGTTTTTCCAATTGTTATTTTGATAGAAATTAGTATCAAGCATTACAAGCCATAAATCTTCTGATATTTCAGTTACATAACTAAGAGAATTTTCATCTAAATCTTTTGCGTTTTCATAACCACAGTTAAAATATATTTGTTTAAACATTTCTGGAAAAACAGATTTTATCGGTACTTTTTGTGATGCTTTATATTTATATGCATTATAATTTTTTATGTCGTGATTACCAGGTATAACATATATGTTTATTTTGTTATCTATTATTTTTTGTAATTTTTTCATAAGATCGATATGACTTACCATTTCGCCATTATATGTTAAATCTCCACATATAATTAGCCCCCCATTTGGCTTATACTTGATAACTTCGTCTATAAGTACATCTATTATTTCAGAGGCATATCTCATTTGCTTTAAATCGCCTTTTGTTTTACAGATTTCTATTAATTCTCCTTCAGGGTCTGCCTTTGGAGAGATATAGTGCAAATCTGTAGCAACAATAAATTCTATATTATCTATTTCATCATCACCCTTTAAACAATTTATTTTTTTTGAATCCATATATTATTCGCCTCTCATATTAATGTTTTTCCCCCATTTTATAATTATATTTTAATACTAATATATGAAAAGAACAATATTCTTATTTTTAAAAAAATAACCTAACGAGAAATTTTATTAATCTCATTAGGCTAGTTTTAATTTATAAATTTTATAATATATTATAAAAATTTGTTTATTTTATTCCTTTTAATAGAGATACCATTTCTAATGCTCCCATAGCGCAATCATATCCCTTGTTTCCTGCTTTTGTTCCTGCTCTTTCAATAGCTTGTTCTATGTTTTCTGTTGTAACTACACCAAACATTACTGGCATATTTTCATCTAAAGACACCTTTGCTATTCCTTTTGATACTTCATTACAAACATAATCATAGTGAGAAGTTGCCCCTCTTATAACACAACCTAAGCATATGATTGCATCGTATTTTTTAGTTCTCGCCATTGCTTGTGCAACAAGTGGTATTTCAAATGCACCTGGAACCCATGCTAATTCGATATCTTCTTTTGCTACATTGTGGCGATATAGGCAATCTTGTGCTCCTGACACTAATTTAGATACTATAAACTCATTGAAACGAGCTGCTACTATACCTATTTTTAATCCACTTCCATTTAATTTTCCTTCATATATCATATTATTTTCCTCCCAATTTTACTGATTTATATATTTTAAAATTATTTTTACTTTATAATTACATACTCTATTTAATCTAAATCTATATTTCATATTCTGAGATATTTAAATTGAATTTATATTAATAATAAGCATATATTCTTATCCTATATCTAGCATATGCCCCATTTTATCTCGTTTTGTTCTTAAATAATCTATATTGTATTTTGTTATTTCTTCTTCTGTTGAGACTCTTTCATTTATTTTTATTCCATATTCCTCTAGTTGACCTAGTTTATCTGGGTTATTACTTAAAAGTCTTATACTATGTATTCCTAAATCTTTTAATATTTGAGCAGCCATATTAAAATCTCTCAAATCATTTTCAAATCCTAAAACTAAATTTGCCTCTATTGTATCGTATCCCTTATCTTGCATATGATAAGCTCTAATTTTATTTATAAGACCGATTCCTCGTCCCTCTTGTCTAAGGTAGATTACAAGTCCGCTTCCATTTTTAGCAATTGCCTCCATAGCAGAGTTTAGTTGTTTTCCACAATCACATTTTATTGAGTGAAAAGCATCCCCAGTTAAACACTCTGAATGTACTCTAACTAATACATCTTCACTGTCTAAATCTCCATATTTAAGGGCTACATGTTCTTCACCGTTGTATTTATCTCTATATCCGATTATTTCAAATATTCCGTAACTTGTCGGTAATTTTGCGCTACTAACTCTCTCTGCTGTTATCTCTGTAATTTTTCTATATTTGATTAAATCAGCTATAGTTATTATTTTTAAATCATGCTCGTCTTTAAATTTCATTAAATCATCTACTCTAGCCATTGTTCCATCTTCTTTTAAAATTTCACATATAACGCCTACTGGTGAAAATCCTGCAATTTTTGCTAAGTCTACTGCAGCCTCTGTATGTCCATTTCTAACAAGAACACCACCGTCTTTTGCTACTAATGGAAACATATGACCAGGTGTATTAAAATCTGATTCTTTTGCATCTTTATTTACAAACTGTCTTATTGTCTCGCATCTATCAAATGCTGATATTCCTGTTGTTGTATTTGTTCCATCTATAGAAATAGTAAATGCTGTTTTAAAAGAATCTGTGTTATTTCTGACCATAAGTGGTAGATTTATTTGATCAAATTTTTCTTTTAAAGCAGGCATACATATAAGCCCTCTACCGTATTTAGTCATAAAGTTTATCGCTTCTGGTGTAACTTTATCAGCGGCCATAAGTAAATCGCCCTCATTTTCTCTGTCTTCATCATCTACAACAATTATCATTTTTCCTTGCTTTAAATCTTCTATCGCTTCTAATACTGTATTAAATCTTCTCATAAAATCACCCCTATATTATTAAAATCCATTTTTCATTAGAAAATCTAAATCTATATTACTTTTATTTTTTTCTTTTTCACCTTCATTAAAATTTATCATAAATCTCTTTACATACTTACCAATAATATCACTTTCTAAATTTACTAAGTCTCCTACCTTTTTTTCTAAAAGCGTTGTACTTTCTTTTGTGTGAGGTATTATTGATACTTTTAGGATTTTTTTATCTACAAAAGCTACCGTAAGACTTACGCCATCTATAGTTATTGAGCCTTTATAAACGACATAATCTAAAAAGCTTTCATCAGATTTTATACTAATCCAAACTGCATTTTCTTCTTTTTTAAAATCTATTATTGTTCCTGTTGTATCCACGTGACCTGTAACTATATGTCCTCCAAATCTCGATGATAAGCTCATAGCTCTTTCCAGATTTACTTTTGAATTTCTTGTTAATGTGCTTAAATTTGTCGCTCTTACAGTTTCCATCATCACATCTGCTACAAATTCATTTTGAAATACTTCACAAACTGTTAAGCATACTCCATTAACCGCTATAGAATCACCTAGATTTACATCTTCTAAAACTTTATTTGCACAAATTCTTATCTTCCCACTTTTACCACTCGCCGTAATATTTTTAACTATTCCGACTTCTTCGACAATTCCAGTAAACATAATACCTCCTCTCTGTAATCAAATTTATTTAATTACATCTGCCTCTATCAAAATATCATTATCTATCATTGTTGTATTTGTAATATGTAAGTTTATTGCATCACTCAAACTCTCAATTCCCATTCCAGATACAAAACTAGGTGCATCCTTTCCTCCTATTATCTTCGGAGCCATAAATATTTTAACTTTATCAACTAAATTTTTTCTAAATAAACTGTCATTTAAAGTCGCCCCACCTTCGACTAATACTGAATCTATTTTTAATTCACCCAATTTTTTTATTACAAAATTTAAATCTACTCCTGATTCATCTTTTGGTGAAATATATACATCTACATTGTTTTCTTTGAGTAAGTTTATCTTGCTTAAGTCGTTTTTGCATGTAAAAATTATTGTTTTTGCTTTTTTATCTTTTACTAAGTTTAAGTCCATAGGAATTTTTAAATTAGTATCGATTACTATTCTTATCGGATTTCTAGTTTTTTGATTTTCTATCCTAGTTGTCAAACTCGGGTTATCTTTTAAAACGGTATTTATACCTACCATAATAGCCATATATTTATTTCTAAATTCATGCGTCATTTGTCTAGATTTTTCGTTTGAAATCCACTTAGATTCCATATGTTTAGTCGCTATTTTTCCATCCATACTAACAGCAGTTTTTGAAATAACTAATGGTTTATTGTTTTTTATGTAGTGAAAAAATACCTCATTTAACTTTAGACCTTCTTCTTTTAAAATCCCTGTTGTAACTTCAATTCCAGATTCTCGTAATTTTTTTATTCCGCCTCCTGCTACTAGTGGATTGGGATCTGTATTACAAATTACAACTCTTTTAACCTTATGCCTTATTAAATTATCTGCACATGGAGGTGTTTTGCCAAAATGTGAACAAGGTTCTAATGTAACATACACTGTAGAATCTTTTATATCTTCCTTAGCACTATTTATTGCATTTACTTCCGCATGTGCTTGACCATATTCCATATGATATCCTTGTCCAATTATTTTATTATTTTTAACTATAATGCATCCTACTAATGGATTTGGATTTACTGCACCAATTCCCAATTTCGCAAGCTCTAAAGCCTTTTTCATATAGTAATTATCTTCTTGAGATTTTGAGTCAAATTTCATAAGAATTCCTTCTTTCTCTATAATGAATTTACATCAGCATATTTTATAACCATTTTTTTACAATCAAAAAAGCCCTGATATAATCAGGGCTATACGTTCAATAATTAAAATGATACTAAAACTAACTTAAATTTGTTTTTATCATTTTTTATCTTCTCTCATCCAGACTTTACTGTCGGCTTTGGAATCTCACCAAATCAACTACAATCGTAGCTCGCGGGCTATACCGCCGGTCGGGAATTGCACCCTGCCCTGAAGAATATTTTAAATTCATCTTTATTAACTTATATCTGTAATGTAACACATTTTGAAATAATTTGCAATTTATTATCTATTTTTTTCAAAATTAATTTTATTTCTTTTTAATTAATTCTATTTCTTTTTCTAATTTAGCAATTCGCTTTTCTTGATTTTGTATTTTTTTATTTAAATTTGTTATTGTTTCTCTTTGTGAATCTAGTATGCCTATTATAGAGCTTAAATTTTTATCATTTGTTTTAGCAAATTTATCAAAAAATTCTTTAATACCCTCCTCATAAAACACATTTAGCCCTTCATTATAAGCCTTTATAATATAGTCTATTAGTTTATCATACTCACCATTATCTACTTCCTGTTTTAAGTCTCTCCCTAATTTTTCTTTTAATTTTTTATCAAAATCTATCGCCTTATCTTTATTTTCATTCATAATTCTATAAAATCAAAATTACTTTTAATTTTGACCCTTTGCCCCCTTCATCTTAATAAAAATTATTTCTTAATATTATTCTAAATTTAAGAAATAAATTTTTCTATAGATTTTAAAATATGGTATATAAAATTTTTTTTTGTAAATAATTCTAAATAGATGAGCTCATTATTTTAAAAATTAATAAGGGAGATTAAAAATGCAAAAGATTTTTTTAGTAGATACAGAGAACGTAAATATACGTTCACTAAAAGGAGCTAATTATTTAGATGAAAATGATTTAATAATACTTTTTACAACAGATAAGACTATTGTTCACAATTTTCATAACAATTTAATAAAAACTATAGAAACAAAAGCCACTATAAAAAATATACATATAGAATCTGGCGGCAAAAATTGTCTTGATTTTCAATTGGTAAGTTGTTTAGGACTATTAATCGGATCTAATACTAAAAAAAATATTGAGTATTATATAATAAGTAGAGATAAGGGCTACCTTCATTCAATAAACTTCTTATATGAACAAACCCAATGTTCTATACACTTAATATCTAATTTAAAATCATTATTTGATGAGAATTATGATGATACTTTGGCTATAATGCAAAATATGGACAACGAGATTACAGAAGCATTAAAGAATCTAGGATATACTAATAAAACCATAACAAAAGCATTAATTGCAATAGATTCATCAAAAACAGAAAAGGATTTAGAAGTTAACTTTTTTCTTCAATTTGGCTGGAATAACAAGATATATAATACTTGTAAACCAATAATATTCAAGTATGATATTCTTAATATCGCTTAAATTAACGTAAAAAGTATAATTATTGTATTTTCTCTTAAATAAAATATATTGTAATATATAAAAAGCACTGTCTTTTTTAGACTAGTGCTTTTTTAGTTTATGTATAAAACTTTTAATAAAGTTATTTCCCTTTTCCATCTTTCACTTGGAATTTCTTTTTATTTAAAAAAGCTAAGTCCTTTTTAAAGAAAATACCAGCGAATATTTTTGTTGATAAAAATATTATAAATCCTATAATAGCGTATATTTCTATCTGTTGTATATCTATGTTCTTTTTAAATATTGTATATAAAATAGAACCATATGGATCCACTTTAATATAGCATTCACATAATATTATTACTAAAAGACAAAACATTAAAACTACATCGCCTTTTCCATTAAACATTTTTATCATACCTTGAATAAAACTTAAGAAAAAGCATCCTATTGTAAGAACAAAAGTTACAAATGACATAGTTCCAAATTGGTCATTTATCCCCCCAACTGCCAAGAACAGCAGAGTTAAAATAGAAAAGAAAACTCCTAGCTTAAAAGGCATCTTTTTACTTGAAATTTTAGCAAGTTTTGTATTTAATAAAAATAATACTCCAAATAGTAAAATTCCACATATCAATGTTCTTTCCACAATCTCACCTCTCCAAATCAAATTATTTTAATATATACTAAAAATATACATAAATCTACAAAAAAATATAAAATTCTCATTAATACTTATATTATATAAGAATTTTTTACCTTTTTAAAGTTATTTGAAAAAAATGAGAAATTTATTTAATTAAAAATCTGTAAAAAAAAAGCCCTGATTAACGAGGGTACAGGGCTCAAATTGATAATGATAGATAAAAGAGTGTGAGGGAATCTATCATTATCTGGGTATTTAAGTAAATTATTAAGCTAGTCTTTCTATACTTAAATAATACAGTTCCAATATGAATTTAATGTAAATTTTACATGAACTATATTTGAATTTTTGTATTTATAACAATTTCCCCGATTTTTAGATAAAAAAATTCATTTTTTTACTTATTTCTACCTATTTCTACTTTTTTCTACTTTTTTCTACTTCTTTCTCCCTCTAAATAAAAACGATAAAATACCTTTTTTATGTGTGTCTTTACTTATAACAAAGAATGCATTTTCCAATTGATATAATAATATTCTATCAAAAGTAAATATTATATCTATATGTTCATAATTATTTTCTTCATATAGTTTCATTATTTCAAACATATGCTCATAAGACTCACCTTGTATTATAAGTGTTGGTTTTGTTTTAAATTCTACATTTAGATTTTGGTAGTTTTCTAAGACTACATCATATCTCGATAGTTTTTGATTTAGTTTCTCCTTCCAATCTGGAGTCTTTCTAACTACTTCAACTAAAAAAGTATGATCCTTAAATTTTAAAATTGACTGAGGTCTAACTATGCATCCTCTAATATTATCATTTACTATAACCTTAGATACTTCAAACTCTAAATCATCATTCATAACTTGAGTCAATAATTGATTAGATGCCAAGATAGATTTAATTTTAAATGTCTTTATTTCACTTACATATCCTTGAGAATACGTTTTTACATCTAACGCTCTTAATAGACCAGTCCCATGATATCCTAAATAATACGCTTTATACGAACTAATACTATTTTCAGACACAAACTCTATCTGTCTTACAAAGCTCTTTTCTTTTAGCCTTGTCAGCTTTCTAGCCACTGTTTTTGACTCTATTTGATAACCACTTTTTTTCAGATAATAAGTAATCTGTAATGATGTTGCAAATACTAGACGATTTATTGTAAATAAAATTGCCTTTTCAATTTCCCCAATATGTCCTTTCTCTAGTAAAAAGTCTGCCTCCACCTTTGTTGTATTTTTTTTAGGTTTATTTAATTTATGTGTATCCCCTACATATGATGCAAATGGTGATAATTTCTCATCACAAATAGGCACCATAGCCTTTCTTAAATCAACCCTTTTACAAGTTTCCCCTATAGGTGAAACAAGTTCAACATTATTTTCATTTTTCATACTAATTACTCCCCTCATAGATAACACGAAACAATAATTATGTTTCATAAAGTTTATACTACTTTAATTATAATATTTTTTGTCATATATATCATTTATTTATTGTATTATTTTTTTATTTTTTTTCATTTTATGTAAAACTTTGTATTAATTCTTACTTTTTTGCACATTTTATAAGAAATTTTTCATTATTTTTTATAATAAAAATGCTATTCTCTGTTTTATCATCTATAATTTAGAGAATAGCATTTTAAAATTTATATTATCTTTTTACAGTTTCTTTAATTGAGTTGCTTATAAAATCTTTTATACTATAGCAAAGCAATATCATTGGGAATAATTCTAAACGTCCCGCTAACATGTCAAAACTCAATACTATCTTAGAAAAATTAGATAGTGATGCAAAGTTTCCAACAGGCCCTATCAAATCACCAAATCCTGGTCCAACATTACCTAGACAAGTAAGTGGTGCAGTAAATGTCGTAACTATATCTAAGTTTTCAAATGATAATAATAATACTGATGCAAAGAATATCAATGCATATACAACAAAGTATGAGTAAGCAAAGTCAAGTACTTGCTTATCTACTGGTTTTCCTTCAACATTTATTGTACTTACACTTCTTGGGCTGACCATCTTTTTAACACTCGACTTTGCAGATTTTATAAGTATCATAATACGAGATATCTTCATACCTCCACCTGTAGAACCTGCACAAGCTCCAACTACCATCAGAAGTAATATTAAAATTTGTGATAACATAGGCCACATTCCAAAATCAGTAGTTGCAAAACCAGTAGTAGTTATTATAGATGCAACTTGGAATATGGAGTATCTAAATGATTGAGCTACACTTCCATACACACCTAATGTATTGATTGTAATTATTCCTGTAAATACTACTATTATTAATATATACCATCTAAGTTCTTCACTTTTAAATGCTTGTTTTATATTTTTTAATATTAATAGATAATATAAGTTGAAGTTTATACCAAATAACAGCATAAATACTGTTATTACCATATCGATATAATAACTATTGTAATAAGCTATACTCGTATTTTTTATAGCATATCCACCTGTCCCTGCTGTCGAAAATGCATGAACTATACTATCAAATAAAGGCATATGTCCTAATAATAAGAATATAACTTCTAATAATGTTAAAAATGCATATATACCGTATAGTATTCTAGCTGTCATCTGTACTTTAGAAACTAATTTACCGACTACTGGACCTGGTACCTCAGCTTTCATAAGGAACATATTTTGTCCTTCTGACTTTGGTAAAAATGCTAATACAAATACAAGTACTCCCATTCCACCTATCCAGTGTGTGAAACATCTCCAAAATAGCATACCTTTTGATAATCCTTCAATATTATTTAGTATACTCGAACCTGTTGTTGTAAATCCTGAAACAGTTTCAAAAAATGCATCAACATAATTTGGTATTTCACCACTTACATAAAAAGGTAATGCACCTATTAATGAAACAATAATCCAACTAAGTGCTACTATTATAAATCCTTCTTTAGCATATATATGTTTATTATCAGTTTTTAAATTGGCTAAAATATATCCAATTGCTAATGAGATCATACTAGTTATAACAAAATAAATTGCTGTATCATTTTCTTTATAAATAATAGATACTAAAAAAGGCAATAATAATATAATTGCTTCAAATATAAGTATATTCCCTAAAATCCTACAAATCATCTTTCTATTCATAAACTACAACCTCCTATGCCAATATGTCTTCAAGGCTAGTTAAGAAAGATTTTGTTGTTACTATTATTACGCTATCTCCGGCTTGAATAAAATCATCACCACTTGGCACAATAAGTTTATTTCCTCTCATTATACCTGCAACAAGTAGATTATCTTTTGTTTTTAAGTTTTTAAGCGGTACACCTAAGAAACTAACTCCTTCTTTTGCTATAAATTCTATAGCTTCGACCTTTTTGTCTACGATTTTGTAAAGTGTCTCTATTCCACAATCGCCTTTATTAGCCTTTGCTCTAACATATCTAACAATTTGATTGGCTGTTATATCTTTTGGAGAAATAACACTTTCTATACCGATTGATTCCAACATATTTATTATAGATAATCTATTTACCTTAGTAATTACTTTTGGCACGTTACATTTTGATGCATATAGAGATATTATTACATTCTCTTCATCTATACCAGTCATAGATACACATGCATCCATATGTTGAATTCCTTCTTCTAATAAAATATCTTGGTCTGTACCATCTGCATATACAACTTCTGCTTTCGGTAAAAGTGCACTTAATTTTTCACAGATTTTTTCATCATTATCTATGATTTTTACTTTTATACCTATCTCGGCTAATTGTTTAGCAAGGTAAAATGCTATTCTACTACCACCGATTATCATTGCAGATTTAATTTTTCTTTCATAAATATCAGCTGAAATCATAAATTTTTCTAAATCTTTATGAGATGCTGTTATGTGTATCTTATCTCCTTCTTCTAAAGAAAATCTACCATCTGGTATATAGACATTTTGTTGTCTTTGAAGCGCACAAACTAAGACGCTTGTCTTAAATTTTCTATTTAAATCACTTAAAGATACTCCTACTAATTTACTACCTGGTCTTACTTTTATTTCTGCCAAATCGACAAGACCTTTCGCAAAAGTATCAACTTTAAGTGCAGATGGGAATCTTAATATACGAGCAATTTCATCTGCTGCTGCTTTTTCTGGATTAATCATTAAACTAATTCCTAATCCATCTCTCATAAATGATATTTGTGAAGCATAATCAGGATTTCTAACCCTTGCAATTAGATTCTTCGCTCCTATTTTTCTTGCAATTAAACATGAAATTAAGTTAACTTCATCAGATGATGTAACCGATATAAATAGATCTGCCTTATTTACACCAGCTTCCATTTGGATATCATGAATAGCCCCATTTCCGCATATTCCCATAACGTCATAACTGTTTACTATTTCCTCAACATTTTTTTGATTCGTATCTATAACGACGACGTTATGACCTTCCATAGCTAGATGTTCGACTAAAGTTTTACCAACCTTACCACATCCTATTACAACTATTTCCATTTATTTCCTCCTGTTAAAATTTTAAACCTAAAAAAATAATTTCAACCTCTATTATAATACATATTTATATTTTGTTTATATCTTTTTAATATATATTTATATAATATTTAGAAATTTTAACAATTAGTGGATAAATATTATGTATGAAACGTTATTTTTCTGTGTTTTTTGAATACTTGTAATTTTTGGCAAGAGCTTAATTGGCATTTTATGTAAATAAATAGTAAAATAATTGTACTATATTATATAACATACATAAAACAATATAAAAAGCTGTGATAATGAGTAGTAGATTTTAGATAAAACACAGAGAGAAAGTGGCTGGTGTAAACTTTCATGCGTATAAAATTGAAGTAGCCTTTGAGCTGTGAACTGAACAACTTTTTAAGTAGGCTTCATCGGTTTTCAACCGTTAAAATGAAACGATATATTTTGTATCGAGTAAGTGCAAAGAAATTTCTTTGAATTTAGGTGGTAACACGGATTAACTAATTCGCCCTAAGCTAATTTATTAGCTTGGGGCTTTTTAAATATAATTTTTTAATACATTTAAATCATAGAGGGGCAATATGGAAATTACAGGATCACAATTAATAATTAATTCTTTAATCGAAGAAGGCGTTGATAAAATATTTGCTTATCCAGGAGGATATGATAAGGATATTTTTGACGCATTATATCATGAAAAAGATATAGAGCTAATATTACCGAGACACGAACAAGGTCTTATACATGCTGCAGAGGGATATGCACGTTCAACTGGAAAAGTAGGCATTTGCTTAGTTACAAGCGGACCAGGGGCAACTAATCTAGTTACAGGCATAGCTGATGCAAATTATGACGGAATACCTCTAGTATGTTTTACAGGACAAGTTGCAACTTCAGTAATAGGAAATGATGCATTCCAAGAAGTTGACATAGTAGGAATTACAAGAACTATATGTAAATACTCTACAACAATTAGAAAAAGAGAAGATTTGGGTAGAGTTATAAAAGAGGCATTTTATATAGCAAGAACAGGAAAACCAGGTCCTGTTGTAGTTGATTTACCTAGTAATATCGTAAGTGAATTTGGTCCTTCTGAATATCCAAAATCAGTAGATATAAGAGGCTACAAACCGAGCACTGGTGTTCATATTGGTCAAATTAAAAAAGCATTAGAAATGCTAAAAGGCGCTAAAAAACCTTTATTTTTAATTGGCGGTGGTGTAAATATATCTCGTGCTAATGAAGAATTAGAAAAGCTTGTGGATATAACAAATGTACCAGTTATCACAACTATAATGGGTAAGGGTGCAATACCTACTTCTCACCCACTTTTCATAGGTAATGTAGGTATGCATGGTAGTTATGCCGCTAATAGAGCTGTCAATGAATGTGATGTATTATTTTCAATTCGTACAAGATTTAACGATAGAGTTACAGGAAAGATTTCCGAATTTGCGCCAAATGCAAAAATAATACATATAGCTTAATACAAAACAATGGGTTGATGAGATAAAAACTTGGGACAAAAAACATCCAGTAACTGCTCCAAGTTCTGTAGAAGGATTTATCTCTCCTCAATCTATATTTGAAAATCTAAACAAAGTGTTTACTGATGGAATATTTGTAACAGATGTTGGTCAACATCAAATGTGGACTACACAATTTTTAGAAATGAATAAAAATAAACAATTAATAACATCTGGTGTGCTTGGAACAATGGGCTTTGGTTTGCCTGCTGCTATAGGCGCTATCAATGTTACTGAAAGATAAATATGATTTTTTTTATAAAGAAGGGGATGTCACATTAAGAAAAAGTGCGACAGCCCCTTAATTTATTTTATTTATACGGTCCAAAGTTATATAATTTATAATATTAACTTTGTTCCACAATTTGGACAGAAATTAGACCCAGCACTATTTGGAGTTCCACAGTTTGGACAGAATTTAGCTACATTGCCTCCTTGAGGATTTGCATTTTGTTGTGGTTGAGATGGCTGTTGTGGCTGATTATATGATTGTTGATTGTTTTGTTGTTGATTTTGCGCCATTTGATTAGCCATTTGTTGTCCCATCATCATTCCAACTTGCATACCAGCCATATCTGATGCTATATTTGAGCCATGCCCTCCTGAGTTTTTACCAATTGAATCTGCCATTGCAATCTTAGTGTATTTATCCATATCGTTTACCATACTTTGTGATGCTGCTTTTGTAGCCATTTCTTGTATTTCTTTTGGATAAGATACGCTAGATATTGCAAAATTAGTTATTCCAATTCCTATCTTTTGCATTTCCATATCTAAGTCACTTTGTATTCCTTTTGATATTTCATAAGCATTAGCTTGAAGATTGAATATATCTTTTCCTTCTCTTACTATCCATCTCATAAGAGTTTGATCTAACATAGACATTATACGCTCTTTTACATCATCTATTGTAAATTGTTTTTTAATTCCTGCTATTTTATCTATAAGCAGTCCATAATCTTCTACTTTACAGCAAAACGTACCAAATGATTTAATAGGCATACCACCTGGTAGATTTGGAGCTGGTATATTTATTGCATTTTTTGTTCCCCATTTAACAGTTAATTCTTTAGTATTTACAAATAATACTTCTGCTCTCATCCCACTATTAAATCCAAATTTAAATCCTTTTAATGTAGATAAAAAAGGTACTATTTGTGATTCAATATCAAAGCTTCCTTCGTCTTTGAATATACCTTCTATTTTCCCATTAAACATAAATATTGCATCTTGGCCTGGTCTAATAATTAATTTACTTCCTTTTTTGATTTCTTTATTATCCCATTTCCAAAAAATCATATCATCTCTAAACTGTTCCCACTCTACTACGTTTGACAGTTGATTGCTGAAAAAACCCATATCGTTCCTCCTATTTTTATGAATTTACATAATATAAAGCTAATATTAATATAATAATTATTACTACAACTATTGCAGCTATTTTAAATACACTCTTTGGATATTCCCCTGATATTACCCCAGATTGACCATTTATTAAAATATGATATTCTTTTCCTTTATAGTAATATGCAGATGAATATATCGGTACTAAAATATGTTTATACGTTTCTCTATCATAGTTTGAACTCATATTCAAACTACTTACTCTATCAAATTTTCTAAGTACATCTCTCTCACACAAATGTCGCATTTCATTTTGCATTTTTTTCTTTGCTTGTATATGTGCATCTTCTAAATCTATTGTATATATTTCTGAACAATATCCAGACATATAATCTGGAGAAAATGAAGATATATTTTGAGTATTATATACAAGTGAGTTTACTAAGCTCGGTTTTAATTTATCTGATGCTTTTACAAGTACATCATCAAAAAAATTATGCACATAACCCGAAGTAGGATACCATCTCGTTCTAATTTCTGTATGTGTTTCTCCATTATCGTCTTTGTATGTAACTTCATAGTTTTTTCCACCCATAGCGTGATAATGTGCTTTTACATCTGCATCAAATGTCCAAAATGGTATATATATACCTTGAACTTTATCTGATTGATATAGAGTTTTTAATGTATTTGGAGCAAGCCACCTACTTTTTATCCACTTGTGGTATATCTCTCCCGTCTGTAATTTATTGATTCTAAACGGTACAACTCCATCTGGAATTAGTGCATCCAGTTGTTTTTTTGCCAAAACATAATTAGCACCGCAATAAGGACATGTCGTCGCTGTACTTGTTGCATCAACTTCTACAAGGGCTCCACATCCTTCACACTGCATACTAGTAGATTGTTTTTCCTCTGCTTTTATTGAATCCATCGCATGTCGAGTTAGTTTATGCTCTACAATTTTACTGTCATCATGTTCTATTTTAACTTCATTGCCACAACTTGGGCATTTCAAATTTTGCGAAGATGCATCAAATTCCATAACTGCCCCACAGTTTTGGCAATAATATGTTTTTGCAGTATCCATCATATTCCCTTTCCAGTATAGTTAATTAACTTTTATTATTTATCTAATCCTAATTTAGTTTTTAATTTAGCAAGCTCGTCATCTATTGCTGAATTTGAGCTACTTGTTGGCTCATCATACTTAGCCATTAAATCGTCTATATTTTCTTCTTTTTTAGATGAATTTAGTTCTGCCATTGCATTTGCAGTATCTAATTTTTTATTTATCTTAGCTTCCATCTCATCAAATTTAGACATATTCCCCATAGCTCCATTTACACTTGAACCCAATTTATTTAATTTTTCTTGTGTCTGTGCTATTGCCATTTTGGCTTTTAACTCATCTCTTTTTGCATTTAATGATGCTATATCTTTTACTAGTTTATCATGCATCTCTCTCATTTTTGTCGCATTTTCTCTAGCTATATCATAAGTTTGTTGAAGTGAAGTCAATTTTGTATTTAATTCTTCTTTCTTTTCTAAAAATGTTCTTGCATCAGCTTCATTACCTGCTAATAAAGCCTTTTGTGCATAATTTTGCATTTTATCTATAGATTCATTACATTCATTTAATTCTCTTTTTGCTCTAGTTTCTTCAGCCATTACTGCTGCTGTTTCTGCTTTTACTTTTCCTAAGTCACTTTCTAAATTTCTAAGGTATTGATCTATCATTTTATTTGGGTCTTCAACCTTATCTAATAATGCATTAATATTTGAAGACATTATATCTTTAAATCTATTTAAAATTCCAGCCATTGTAAACCTCCTTAAATTTATTTACTATTTATTTTAAGTATATCATAGTATTTTTATTATATACATTAATGGTCATTTGGGCTATAGTTCTAGATTTATTACTTGACTTAATTTTACAACTCCACCTATTGTTATCTTTTTTATAATTCCATTTTCTTTATTTATCTCAGATTCTATTATCCCACCTGGTTGATTTATACTGTATTTACGACTTCCATTTTGTAAATTTTGTTCTAAATAAGCTACTGTCGCCAATGTCCCACTTCCACAACTACTTTCAAAAAAAGTCGTTTCTGTAGCTTTTACATATACAACTGGAGTTATATAATTTTTTAATTTGTCTAAAAACATAACCCCAAATGCCTCAACATCATAATTATTATAGACAGCATTTTTAAATTTTAAAAAATTTTCTTCTGTCGCATCTATATTTTCTGCTATGATATGATTTATTCCTTCAATTATCACTATAGGAAATTCGCCCATTTCGTCTACATATATTTTCTCTATATTCTTTGGTATAGGCATCTCTATTTCTGCTGTTTCTTTATCTAAATCAACATATACATTTAGTATTTTGTCGCTATTTATTTCAACAAGAACATTACCCCTTTTTATTTTATTATTTCTTGCAAATATCATCCCTATACTTCTAGACGCATTTCCACAAAACTCTCCCCCCATCATCTCGAGTTTTATATCTCCGCCTATTGTAGGTTGTTTTACAAATCCAACTTGTTCTGCTTTATAATCAGTATTTTCCAATATATCTTTTGCAACGTTTTTATAGTCTTTTGACTTTATATTATCTAAGACAAAAACTGTTATATTATTTGCTGGATTAGCTAGTACTATACTGTATTTATTTTTTCCATACATAATATATACCCCTTTATATTAAATATTTTTAAATTACATCCCCTATATTTTACATTTATTATATCAGATATATAAACTAAATAAACCACCTTGAACAAGGCGGTTTATTCTTAAATTTATTTCAATGATGCAAAAAAATCTTCATACCAATCTCCCCAATCGTCAATTGGGTAAACAGCTCCCCCATTGCAACTTTTTAATAAATTTGATGCATACTCTTCTCCTATTTGAAACAACTCTCCAACTGTCATTTCATATCCAGCTTCTGTCGCAACTTCACAAAATGCCTGCATTGGGTCTTTAGCAGATTTAGTATCAATTAATTTTTGCTTTAATTTTGGGTCATGTCTAGCTTCTTTTAATATTTGAACTAATTTTTCATTCATATATTTCACCCCTTGAGTTTTTTATGCAACAAATCCACCTACTATTTGTCCACAATAAATTTATGATATATGAAAATAATAGCATTATCACAAAAAAATTACCACCACAGATAAATGTGATGGTAATTAAAATTTTTATAATATTTATAATAATGGTGCAAATACTCTAAGAACAGCTCTAAATAAAGTATCTATTTTTCCACTTGCAAATACATTTGTATTTTCTATTTTTCTACTTTTTGCAATTGTTTCTAATGCATCTTCTTTTATATCTTGAATACATTTTGATTTATATAAAAATACTCCACATTCAAAATGAAGATATAAACTTCTATAGTCGAAGTTTATAGTACCGACAGTCGCTACTTCATCATCAGATACTACTACTTTTGCATGTAAAAATCCTGGTGTATATTCGTAAATCTCTACTCCATTTTCGATTAGTTGATGATAATAAGATCTAGTAAGTTTAAATACTGTCTTTTTGTCCGGTATACCAGGTGTCACAATCTTAACATCAATTCCTCTTTTAGATGCTAAGCAAAGTGCCGTCATCATCTCGTTGTCGATTATAAGGTATGGAGTAAATATATATACGTATTTTTTCGCATTATTTATAAGGTTTAAATATACATTTTCTCCTACGACTTCTTCATCTAATGGTGAATCACCATATGGCTGAATATATCCATCATGTTTTACTAATTGATTTAGATGAACATGTGGTCTAAATTTATTATAATCGTCATCAGTAGGTCTAAATGAATTCCACATATATAAGAACATTGTAGTTAAATTCCAAACACCTTCACCTTTTAACATTATTCCAGTGTCTTTCCAATAACCAAATCTCTCTTTTTTGTTTATATATTCATCTGCTAAATTTATTCCTCCTGTAAATCCAGTATGACCATCGATAACCATTATCTTTCTATGGTCTCTGTTATTCATAGCAAGAGAAATAAACGGAATAAATGGATTAAAGGCCATACATTTAATCCCTCTAGCTTCTAGTATTTTATCGTATTTATAAGGTAGGTTAGATACACATCCCATATCATCGTAAATTAATCTTACATCTAAGCCTTCCTTTGCCTTTTCTTCTAAAATATCTAATATTGTATTCCACATTTCGCCTTCATCGATTATAAAGTATTCCATGAAGATGTAGTGTTTTGCAGCTTTTAATTCTTTTACTATATCTTTAAAGTTTTCTTCTCCACTTTTATAGTAAACTGCACTGGTATTTTCATATATAGGAAATCCCATATGATTTGATAAATACCTTACTTGACCAGCTACTCTTAAATCTTGTTCTTCAATTTCTTTTATTACATTTTTATCTTGAACTCTTATACAATGATTTCTATCGTGTTCTTTTTCTAATTTTCCTCTCATCTTTCTTGTAGGTTTTTTATTACCTAAAAATAGATATAATAATCCTCCAAAGATAGGAAACAATAAAATCGGAATAATCCATGCTATTTTGTATGCTGGGTTATCTTCTTTATTTACTATAAAAAGAACTACTAATATACTAAGTATCATACATATAACGCTCCACACTTGTGAATAGTGGCTAAATTTATTTAACATAAGCAACATATATACGACCTGTATTAAAATCATAAGACCAAATACAAAAACTCTATTGAATATTAGTTTTAAATACTTCATTATGTTCCCCCTTTCAATAAGTTTTTCGTTAAAACTTATCTAATTTCAGTTAGTTTTTACGCTATATTGATTTATTATAACACTTAAATTATTACAAATTTATAAGATATTAAGTAATTGACTATCAGTTCTATATAAGTTCATCATTTTTTAATAAATTGTATAAAGTTGGATTAAAATTAAATTCATTCATCAATTTATTTACTTCGTCTAAAGATTTCTCTATTTTTTGTTTTGAAACATTTCCTTTACTTGCTCTTATTAAGATATTTTTGGGCGAATGAGATATATCTATAAACTCTAAAAGCTGTGTTTTATATCCTACTGCCTCAAGTAAATTTCCTCTAACTGCATCTGTCATTAATGCTGCTACTCTTTCTTGAACTATTCCATATCTAGTAAGTATATTTAAATTTTCTGGTTTCATTTGATGATTTAATTCATGTTGACAACATGGTACTGAGAATATCATTTTAGCATTCCATTTTATTGCATTGTAAAGTGCATAATCTGTAGCTGTATCACATGCATGTAAAGTTATAACCATGTCCACTTTATTGTTATATTTGTATCCGTTTATATCGCCTAATTCAAAATGTAAATTATCATATTTATAACGTTTAGCTACTTCATTACATTTTTTAATTACATCTTCTTTTAAGTCTAAACCTATCATTTTAACATTTATTTTTTTAATTTCAACAAAATAATAGTAAAGTATAAATGTTAAGTAAGATTTACCACAGCCAAAATCTAATATAGTAAGTTCTTTATAGTCGTTTTTCTTTATTTCATCATCTATAATTTCTACAAATCTATTTATTTGTTTATATTTATCATATTTAGATTTAACAACTTTACCTTCTTTTGTAAAGACACCTAAATCTATTAAAGGTTCTATTATCATACCTTCTTCTAATATATAATTTTTCTTTTTGTTGTGATCTTTATTTACTAAGTTAGAATTGTTGGCGTTTTTCTTGCCTAAGAATACTTTACCCTTTTTAGATATCTTTAAATCAAAAGTATTATTTTCACTCCAAGCAGTCAATTGTTTGTAGCTATTTTCCATATAATCTAAAAGATAGTCGTTTAAGTCTTCGATTTCTATATTTTCATGAAAAACCTGTTTATCAGTGTATTTTTCAACTTGATAATATTGTTTCGTTTTATTTTCTTTTAGATTTATATTTATTTTATTATACTTTTCTTCCTTATTTTTCTTATTACTTATAACTATTTTAAAAACTTGTCCTTCTACTATTTTATCTATAGATTTTATTAAATCTTCCATTTGTTCCTCCTATTTTACATTCATTTTATGTATTTATTTTTAATTCTCCATATTAAGTTACTAGATTATTATTATATCATTTACTTAAAATAATACAATTTATAATTTTTAATTAAATGTAATTCAAAATTATATACATAGCTCTTTCCTAATCGCACTTAATATATTTAACAAAAATTATTTATTTTTTACGTCTTTAATATAAATTATTTTTTATATCAAAAAACTTTTATATTTAGACATATTATATAATTTTAGCTACTATTTATTTATAGGTATATTATTTTTCAAGTTTATTTATCATTTCAAAACGAATTTTTCTTCAAAAGTATATAAGTTTGTACACCATGTTTTCTATTTTATTTAAAATAGTATATCTCTTTTTCTCTTCTTATATATTTTTAAATTTAGGTATATTAGAAGGTATTTATTTTTTAGTTTTAAATGGTAAGTTTACTTATTTTCTTTTTTCTAATTTCAAAAATTATATTTAGGAGGGATTTTTATGAAAGACTTAGTAACATCTATTTACAATGTTGTCTGGAGTCAGTGGTTAGTATATTTATGTTTGCTATCAGGAATATATTTTTCTCTAAGAACAAGATTCTCTCAGGTTAGAAATATCAAGGTTATGGTAAAATTGCTTCTTAGTGGAGAAAAATCTGATGAAGGGATTTCTTCTTTTCAAGGTTTTTGTACTGCATTAGCAGGTCGTATAGGTACTGGTAATATTGCCGGTGTTGCAACTGCAATAGCTTGGGGTGGTCCCGGTGCTCTATTTTGGATGTGGGCAATTGCATTTTTAGGTGCAGGTTCAGCATTTGCAGAGTCTACACTAGGACAACTTTATAAAGAACAGCACGAAGGGCAATACCGTGGAGGTCCCGCATATTACATAGAAAAAGGCTTTGGTGAAACAACATTTGCAAAGGCATATGGTCTATTATTTGCTATAGTTACAGTAATAGCGATAGGTGTATTATTGCCAGGAGTTCAATCAAACTCTATAGCTGATGCAGTCAAAAGCTCATTTAATATAAATACAACTGTTACTGCAGTTATATTAGTTGTTTTAACAGGAATAGTTGTCCTTGGTGGTATAAAAAGAATCGGTTCTGCTGCTGAGTTTATAGTTCCTTTTATGGGAGGTCTATATATTTTGATGGCATTGATAATTATAATAGTTAATATCAATCAACTACCACATGTTTTAGCTCAAATATTTAAGGGGGCATTTGGTTTACAAGCGCCTTTTGGAGCTATAGTAGGTTCTACTGTAGCTTGGGGAGTTAAACGTGGAGTTTATTCAAATGAAGCTGGTCAAGGTACTGGTCCACAAGCATCTTCCGCAGCTGAAGTCAACCATCCAGCAGTCCAAGGATTTGTACAAGCATTTTCAGTATATGTAGATACATTATTTGTTTGCTCAGCAACTGGCTTTATGATTCTTATGACAAACTGTTATACAACTTTTAATGAAACTACAAAACAAGTTGTATATAATGCAGGTCAATCATTTACAACAGAGCAAATAGGACCTCAATATACTATCGCTGGTATAAATACTTTAATTCCTGGATTCGGTGGTGCATTTGTAACTATAGCCCTATTCTTCTTTGTATTCACTACATTAATGGCTTATTATTATATTGCAGAAGTTAATTTAACTTATATAATTAAGAAGATTACTGGCGGTAAAAGTTCTAAAATCGCTCAATATTTATTGGTCTTTGTTTTCTTAGGTATGATAGCATTTGGTGCTGTTAAATCTGCCGAATTAGCTTGGACAATGGGTGATATTGGAGTTGGTATGATGGCTTGGTTAAATATAATAGCTATATTAATACTATCTAACCCAGTTATGAAATGCTTCAAAGATTATGAACGACAACTTAAAGCAGGAATTCCAACTACAGAGATAACATTTGATCCTATAAATTTAGGAATAAAAGGTGCTACTTTCTGGGAAGAAAAATGCTCTAATACTAATAAATAATTATTTAATAATAAATACCAAATACCTAAATTATAAGAGCTGATATGAGAAACCATACCAGCTCTTTTTAATTTAAATAAATTTATGAATAACTTACCTCTACTTGTAAAAAATAATAAATATATTTCACTATATTAATTACTTTGGAGGTTTTTATGTATATAAATTTTCAAGAAATAAACCCTATACTAATAAATTCATTGACTAAAAAATTTAATTTAGATCCAAATAAACTAACTATCTTATATAAGATAACAAATATAAAAGAAAATAAATTTGATGAATTTGAAAAATCTATTTTCCCATATTTATTTATAGATAATACTTATTATATCGAATACGAAGATTCAATTTATAAAATAAAAAGCAAACTTGAGTCCTCTACTAAAATATCTACCGAAGATATGATTTCATCTATAAAAATGAAAATAAACAAAAATGATATCTATAAAATGTATAATAACTTAAATTCATTATTTACAATTTTTGAAGATGATTTTCCTCAAAGCCAAGTAAAAATTATGGCTCTTTATGATACTCCAAAACAAAAAACATTAAAATATGCTTATATTAAAGGTTCTCTTTTAGCATAAAAAGGTGTTATTTAAAACACCTTTTTATTATTTTTCTTCTCTTATTTTAGCTTTTTTATTTTTAACTATTATTTCACTATTGTTATTTAAGAAATCTTTGCCTTTTTTATTTAATATATCTACTGTTGAGTAATTATCATATATTTTTATAACGCCTAAGTCGCTATTTTCTATATTTTCTATATTGTTTAAAGCTCCTACTATATCGCCAATTCTTATTTTTTTCTTCTTTCCTATGTTTATATGAATTTTTGTAATTTCTCCACCAAACTTATCTTCATCAGAATTAGTACTTAAACTACTACCTTCTTTTAATTCGTTTACTTTTATTTTATAATCTGCTTTATCTTTTTCATCATGCTCAACTTCTATTAAGTCAATTTCTTGTTTTATATAATCTTTAATTTCTTCGAAGTATTTATAATCTTGCTCTGATACTAAACTAACTGCTACTCCGTCTTTTCCAGCCCTTCCTGTTCTTCCAATTCTATGGACATAAACTTCTTTATCTACTGGAATATCGTAATTTACAACTAAAGATACATCATCTATATGAATACCTCTAGATATAATATCACTACTTATTAATATATTAAATTCATGTTTTTTGAAAGAATCTATTATGTAAAATCTTCTCTCTTGTGATATATCTCCACTAATATGTTCTACTAAAAATCCACTTTCTTTCATTTTTTCATATAGATTTTGGGCTTGTTTTTTTGTATTTGTAAATATAATCGCAGTATCTGGCTTAAATTTATATAATAACGATTCTAAATATTTATATTTTGAGCTGTTTTTTATATCAACTTGTATATATTGTTGAAGTATTTTATTTTGTAGTTTATTTATAGATTCTTTTATTTCGATATAATCATATTCTTTCATATATTCATCACATATATTTTTTAAGTCATCTTCTACTGTTGCTGAGAAAAATGCTTTACATACATTTTTGTCTATATTTTTCATAATTGTATCTATATCTGTTTTGAATCCTTTTGTAAACATTTTATCTACTTCATCTATAACAAAATACTCTAATTTACTTAAGTCTACACTGCCCTTTGTTATATGATCTATCATTCTCCCTGGTGTCGCTACTATAACATTAACACCTTGTTTTAATTCTAATACTTGATTACTAAATGAGTCTTTTCCTAAAATTGCACTGCATTTTATTCTTTTTATTCGTCCTATATTTTCAATTTCTTCTTTTACTTGTAGAGCTAATTCTCTAGTAGGTACAATTACCAATGCTTTTAAATCTTTTTCTAGTGATTTTATTTGATTGCATATAGGTATTGCAAATGATGCACTCTTTCCTGTTCCTGTTTTAGATTTAACTAAAATATTATTTTTATCTATTAATTTAGGTATTACTTTATCTTGCACTTCTGTAGGTGTACTGTAATT
>NZ_CABQXJ010000040.1:0-25638 GCF_902468165.1 uncultured Intestinibacter sp. | reverse complement strand
TTATCCTCTATATTTTTTTGTAATATATTATAACTCATATAATAATCACTACCTTTGCATATGTATTTTTAACTGATATAAATTTATTTCATGTTCAGATTTTTTTGTATAAATTAAAATTTTGCAATCTGTATTTATATCTTTGTTTTTATTTTTAGATTTAAACTTATTTTTACCTTGTATAAATATAGATGAGTTAAATCTCATCATCTTGTTTTTAAAAATTTTGCTTAGAGTTTTGTTTATTGAAGGGTTTAGTAAATCTCTGCATTTACCTATTTTTATAGTGGAATTTTTATTGTTATATATATCGTATTTATATATATAATCTAAATCTTCTATATAGTATATATTTAGTAATTTTTTTAAATAAACTTCATCTTTTATACTTTGATTTATACTTATTTGATTTTCTTTATGTTCTATATTATTTTTAATATTAGGTTTTGTTTTGATAAGATAATCTTCATATCCTAAAATATAAAAAAATAAGTTAATTTCATATATACTATAAATTTTTATATTCAACCTTTGATAAACACTTAAAGGAAATCCATCATCTAAAAATTTTAGATATGATTCAAATTTATCATCATTAAATATTTTTACTATATCAAGATTTTTATTTAAAATATTTTCTTTTTTATATTTTTCAGCATCTAACTTAAATATATCATATAATTCATCTATAGTTTTAAAATTATAAATATTGTGAGCTGTTTCTCTATCTTTTAAAGTATTAGTTGATTCAGGTATGTTTTCCTGTATATTGTCTTCTTTTATTTTAAAATCTCTGTTTGTAGTGTTATCTAAATTAATATCACTTCCAATGACTTCTTTAAATACTTCCTTAATTAAAGAATCTTTATAGTCGTATTTTTTTATTTGATTTATATTATTAATTAAATTTATCTCTCCTAATTGTTTTAAGTTTTTTTCTATATCTTTTATATCATGTTCATTTATTTCTTCTTTATTATTTAAGATATCTTCAATTTGCTTATATTTATCCCTTGAGTATTCTAAATTCAACATAATCCCCCCTGAATTTATTTTATAAACTTTATTTTATATATTTTCAGATATCACCACCTTAAAATACTAATTTTTAACTTAATATTTCTTATATTATACTATATTATTTCTTATTTTTTATTTGACGCTGTCATTTAATATATTATTTATACAAAAAACTATATTCTCCATAAAATCAATAATCCCTATATTTTTCACAAAAATAAAAAAACATAGGATATAATATACATAAATTTATATTACAGGAGGTAAACAAATGTTATCTTATAATGAACAGTTTCAATTAGCACTAGAACTAGCAGTAAAAAAACACAAAGGTCAAACTGATAAATCCGGCAATCCATATATACTACATCCTCTGCATGTAATGGAAAATGTAAAAAGTAAAGATGCTAAAATCGTAGCTATACTCCACGATGTAATTGAAGATACTGATGTAGATTCTGAGTACTTGCTTGAAATTGGACTATCACAACATATCGTCGATACTGTTGTTTTGCTTACAAGATATGATCCTAAACAAGATTATCAAGAATATATAAAAAATCTAAGCTCTAACAAATTAGCAAAAGAAGTCAAACTTGCTGATTTAATGCACAATATGGATTTAAAAAGACTTCCATCTTTAACTGAAAGAGACTTAGATAGAAATAGAAAGTATCAAATAGCATATCATTATTTAATAAATTGTTAATCTGTATAAATATAATATTTCATATAAATTATAAATCTGAATTATATGTATTAAAATTCACACGAATTCCTATATATTCATATGATATAATGTAATATATAGGAATTTTATTTTTATAAAAGGGGGTAAATAAATGGACTATAATTATTCAAATAATCATGAAGATAATTTTCAAGATGAATCTGCTGAAGTTATAGGTTATTGTGAAATTTGTGACTGTGAAATAAAGGCGACGGATAAGTACTATCATTTTTATGACTACGATATGATATGTCCTAAATGTGCAAAACTGAGTTCTGTTGCCAAATGTGAAAAATGTAACACTTATTTTAAAATCGGCGATTTAACAAAATATGAATACAATTCCGAAATACACTACTTCTGCAACGTCGATAAACCAGAAGACAAAGTCACAGCAAATCATTCTGATAAAACTATTTCATCTGAACAAATTTAAGTTACAAAATACATACCTTATAAATACCGCATAAAAATATTTAAAATAAAAATATTCCCACCTGAGATATAGTACTTTCTCTTGTGGGAATATTTATTTTATATTAAGCAATTAAATTTCGATATTTTCATTTATAAAGTTAAAAACTTTATCCCAATATGCATCTGGGTCGTAGTCCTTCGCTTCAGCATGTCCTGCTTGTTCAACTATATATAAGTCCTTTTTACAGTTTGCAACATTATAAACTTCGTATACCATATCAGTTGGAACAAAGTCGTCTTTTCCACCATGGATAAATAACATCGGCTTTTTACATTTTTTAACTTGTTCTAAACTAGATGCCTCTGTAAAATCATATCCAGCTTTTAAATTTGCTACTGTACTAGATATATTTAATATCGGGAATGCAGGAAGTGAAAATCTTTTATCTAATTCACTTTCAAATATATCCCATACACTAGTATATCCACAATCTTCTATGTATCCAACTACATTATCCAAATTATCTCCTGATGTCATCATAGTTGTAGCACCACCCATAGATACTCCATGAAGTATTATTTTAGATTTTGGGTCGTTTTTTACTATCCAATCTATCCAACATGATATATCTTCTTTATCTAACCAGCCCATACCTATATATTCACCTTCGCTATTTCCATGAGCTCTATTATTAGGAAGTAAAACATTATATCCCTCTTTGTAGTATTTTTCAGCATAAGACATCATATTATCGTTATTTGATTTGTATCCATGTATTAAAACTACCCATTTATCAGTTTGTTTTTTTTGAATTTTATATTTAGCTTTTAACTTTAATCCATCATTGCTTTTAATTTCTGCAGATGATGTAGTATTTTTGAATTTTTCTCCCTTTTTCATTTCTTTAGTTTGATTTGATTTTATAATATTTTGGGCATCTTCTTTTATATTAATCTTATCTTCTTCATTTATTTCTCTATTTACTGAGTCACTTACTGGTGATAGCGCATAATTTACAAAATAATCTCCTATAGCATATCCTACACCCGTCAATGCTAATAAAATTACTATAATTCCTATTACTAATTTCTTTTTCACAATATTCCTCCTTAAAATCATAAAATATTTTTTATATAAAATATTTTGATTATCAAAATTTATGATTCACTTATTAAAATATACATGAATAAAGATTAAATTTCAATAAATTTCTTCAAAGATTATATATTATTTTTTATTGAAATTTATTCCATTCACTTTATAATACATAATATGTATATAAATTTTGGGAGATTTTTAAAATATTATATTATAGAAAGGACTTTTTATTATGCCAGCATGGAGTTTTCATATAAAATTAGCTACTGAAATTTCAAATACTTTAGCTTTAAATAAAGAAGAAGAAAATCTTTTTATACTTGCAAACTTAATTCCAGATATTAAATCAGGTTTCTTAATACCTATGGATAATCCAATCTCATCAAAATTCTCACACTATTATATTTATAAAGATGAGCTTAGCTTGCCAGATTTACAAAAGTATAAAGATAGATATTGGGCGAAAAACGATATAATCTCTACAGGTATCTACTGCCATATACTTTTAGATTATTATCTAAATAATTTATTAAAAGAACATTATTTTATTTATAATAGTGAAAATATTATCATAGGAATGAAGACCTTAGATGGTGTTTTTTATGGAGATAGGGAGTCTTGCATTAAGTTCAAACATAAAAACTTCAATCTTATTGCAAAGTATTTAGATATAGAAAATAAATTTACATTTCCAAAGAAAAATATCGACATAAAAACTGATAATGGAGTATATACAATTACTCCAAGTGATATTGAGCTTACTGAAAAGTGGATTTATGAAAATTATAAAAGTCAAATACCGACTTTTCCCAAAAATGAATTGTTTACAGAAGAATCTCTAAATAAATTTTTCGATGATTCCAAAAAGTTTGTACTTCGACATATTAAAAGTTAAAATATTATTTTTGTATAAAATAATAGGAGATATTGTAGATAATATAAAAATTCTACAATATCTCCTAAATTTTTTATTGTATATATTTTTGATTTTTTCTATATTTACTATTCTTATTTTTACTAAACTACTTTTCTTAAAGTTTGTCTTACAATAATTTTTCTATTTCTGTTTCTATTTTTTCTGGATCATCAGTTGGTGCAAATCTTTTTATTACGTTTCCATCTTTATCGATTAAGAATTTAGTGAAATTCCATTTAATATCATCACCGCTCGTATTAAATCCTTTTGAGCTCAAAAATTCGTATAGCTCTTGAGATTTTTCGTCTTCTGTAGCACTTGGTGCTTGCCCTCTTAAGTATTTATATACTGGATCCGCACCTTCACCATTTACGTCTATTTTTGAGAAACGTTTGAAAGTTGTACCATAATTTGTTGTACAGAAATTTTTTATTTCTTCATCAGATCCCGGAGCTTGTTCAAAAAATTGATTGCATGGGAAATCTAATACTTCAAAGCCTTTGTCTTTATATTTATCATATAATTTTTGAAGCCCTTCATATTGTGGTGTAAATCCACAACCCGTAGCAGTATTAACTACTAAAAGTACTTTTCCTTTATAATTATCTAAGGAAGTTGTTTCGCCGTTTGTATCTTTAACTTTATAATCGTATATCATATTTTTCTCCTTTATATTTATTAATTATTTACTTATAATCCTTTTTTATTATTTGTAAATTTAACTAAAAAATACATCAATATCTGATTATAATTTTTATTTTTAAGAATTTCATTTGAAATATTTTAATGCTAAATTATTTTAATAAATCTTTTATATCACTTTCTATTTTGCTCGGTTTTACAATTGGAGCATATCTTTTTACTACATTTCCATCTCTATCTATTAAAAACTTTGTGAAGTTCCATTTTATATCACTTCCCATTATTCCACCTTGTTGATCTTTTAAAAATCTATAAAGTGGATGTGCATTTTTCCCGTTGACTTCTATTTTTTCAAACATATTAAATGATACTCCGTAATTTAACTGGCAAAATGAATGTATTTCTTCATTGCTCCCAGAGTCTTGTTTTGCAAATTGGTTGCATGGAAAACCTAGTATCTCTAATCCTGAATCTTTATATTCTTTATATAAATTTTCTAATTCTGCAAATTGAGGTGTAAAACCACATTTACTAGCTGTATTAACTATTAAAACTACCTTTCCTTCGTAATCTTTCATTTCTACTTCTTGTCCATTTATTTTTTTTGCTTTAAAATCGTAAAATTTCATTTTTCTTCTCCTAAAATATATTTTTATTTACAATTAATTTATTTAAATTTAATTTAATTCAATTAATTTGTGTTATTTTTTAGTTAGACAATTACTTGCCTAACTGCTTTAACATTTTGTCTAAACTTTTCTTTAAGTCAATAAGTTCATCTACTTCCAAACCATTTATTTTACAGTACATTTCATCTGGAACTTTTTTTATGTCATCTTTTAAATCGATTGCTTTTTGAGTTAATTCTACAATTACCATGCGGTCGTCGTTTTTATCTCTGTATTTATTTACAAGACCCATACTTTCTAGTTTTTTTAAAACTGGAGTAAGCGTTCCGGAATCTAAATAAAGCTTTTTAGCTACTTCTTTAAATGGCGCTTTTTCAAGCTCCCACATAGCTAACATAGTCACATATTGAGTATATGTTAAGTTGTATTTTGATAATACTGGCTGGTACATTTTTATCACTTCTCTTGAAAGTGCATATAGAGAAAAGCACAACTGATTATCTAATTTTAACTTATCGTATTCTGACATATTTACCATCCTTCCAACAGTTTAGTAAAATTTAATTGATATAAATTGATTATATTTTCAATTAAACTTTAAGTCAAGTATTTTTTTAATATTTTAATTTTTTATCTCAATTTGTTGAAAATAGACAAGCTCTAATTAGTTGCATTTTCTAACTTTCTATATTATTATTTAATTAAGATTTTGTCAAGCCAGGAAGGTTACTTGCTTTCGTGGCTACTTTTTTCAAAATGTTAATTATTGTGCAGTAAGGAGGGAAATTTTCATGGATTATACACAATTTTTAGATTCAAACTCAATTAACTGGGATTATACAAAAATAATGGACATCTGTAAAATAAGCTATATTTTAGATCGATTTTCTATAAAGGAAAATGATAAAATCTTAGATGTAGGAACTGGTACAGGAATGTTGATACCATTTGTTCATCAACACAATCCAAAAGGTAATATAAAAGGTGTAGATAAATCACTTAATATGATTGAAATTGCTAAAGAAAAATTTAAAAATGTACAAAATATAGAGTTCCAATTAGCTGATGTCGAATCAGATGATATAAAAGGTACTTTCGATAAAATAATACTCTTTTCAGTCTTTCCACTATTAAAACACAAAATAAGTACTACAAAAAAACTTATCGAAAATAATTTATCAGATGATGGAAAACTATTAATAGCTCATCCAGAAAGCAGAAAATCACTAAACTCATATATAGGAACAAATGCTCCAATATATACTCCAAAACTTTTAGATATTTATCAACAAAGAAATATGTTTAGACAGGCAGGATTATATGTAGAAGAAGCTTTTGAAAATGATCGTATATATTATATAATACTACATAAATAATTTTATTCTAATTTATATAAATATATTACGATTTAAAGTATAATTTTTATGATTTAGGAAAACTTATTTATAATTGTTTTTTATTATATTAAAACAATTTCTATTATATTAAATAATATACAATTAAGAATTTCAAATAAATTTAATAAAAGGAGAATGCTTTTTGAATAAAACTTATAATTTAGAAGTGGTGCTTCTTAGTAAATAAGGAGTACAACTTAAAAACTCCTTATTTACTAGGTTATATAAAATAACTTATATAAATAAAGGAGCCAAAAATGAATAATACTACATTAGAAAAACTACAACTAAATGATTTAAAGGAATTACTCAAAGTCTACTGTGTAAGTTCTCTTGGTAAAGAACTTATAGACAAATTAACACCTAAGAAAAATATCAATTCTATAAATACTATACTAAATGAAAACAAAGACGCTAGAAATATATTAAATAATAGTACACATATTCCACTTGAAGGTGTATTTAATTTAAATCCATTAATAGATAAATTAGAAAAGGGAATAACCTTAAATACTGAAGATCTTATGAAAATAGAAGCATTCTTACGAGGATGCAATAAAATAAAAATTTTCATGAAAAATATGAGCTTTTATGGTGAAACACTCTCTTCTTATGCATTAAATATAACAGATTTAAGTTTTATTTCAGAAGAAATAAATCACTGCATAAAATCAAATAAAATAAATACGAATGCTTCAAGCCAGCTTAAAAAAATAAGAAAAAGCATTGAGGCATGTGAAGATAAAATAAAAGAAAAGCTTAATAAATTTTTAACTTCAAGTTCAAATAAAAAATATATACAAGAATTTTTAATAAGTAAAAGAGATGATAGATATGTTATCCCTATAAAATCAACTTATAAAAATTATGTAAACGGTACCATCTTAGATATTTCCGCAAAAGGAGGTACCGTATTTATAGAACCCGATAATATATCAAAATTCAGCACTCAACTTATTTCACTTAAATCAGAAGAAGCTATTGAAGAATATAAAATACTATCGTATTTAACAGAATTAATTTTTGAAAATATAAACGAAATAAAAATAAATCTAGAAGTAATTTCTACTTACGATATGATATTTGCAAAAGCTAAGTACAGCCTAAATAATAACTGTATAACACCAGATTTAAATAATCATGGCTATATTAAATTAGTAAAAGCTAAACATCCACTACTTAAAGGGGATATAGTTCCTCTTGATTTTGAAATTGGAGAAAAATACAGAAATTTAATAATAACAGGCCCTAATGCTGGAGGAAAAACAGTAACACTAAAAACAGTCGGCATTCTCGTCTTAATGACACAATGTGGAATTGATATTCCTGCTGAAAAAGGAACTTCAATATCAATTTTTGAAAATATATTTGTCGATATAGGAGACGATCAAAGTATCGAAAATGCACTTAGCACATTTTCTTCTCATATTAAAAATATAGCTTCCATAATCAACAAAAGCAACAAATCTACTTTAGTACTTCTAGACGAAATAGGAAGTGGTACTGAACCAAATGAAGGAGCTGCTCTTGCAATAGCTATATTAGAAGAGTTATATGAAATGGGATGTATAACAATTGCATCAACACATTATGGTGAATTAAAAAAATACGCCACTATACACCCTGATTTTGAAAATGCAGGTATGATGTTTGATAAAGATACATTAGAACCTCTTTATAAATTGACCATAGGGCATTCCCAAAATAGCAATGCTTTATTTATCTCTAAAAAAATGGGAATCAAAGACAAAGTCCTAAAGAAAGCTGTTAATTATATAAACAATAAAGATTATGAAATAAAATTAATTGATAACAACAAAATAAGAACTGAAACTCCAATAAACAATAAACATACTACTACTTTTGATTATTCTGTAGGAGACAAAATAAAACTTTTAGACAAAGATGATTATGCAATAGTATATTCTCCTATCGATAAATTTAATAACGTTCAAGTTTTATATAATAACGAATTTATAACAGTAAATGTAAAGAGAACTGAACCTTACTTAAAAGCTAAAGATTTATATCCAGAAGGTTATGATTTAAATACTTTATTTACTTCTTTTAAAAAAATCAAATTAAACAAAGATATTGCAAGGGGTTCAAAAAAAGCTCTCAAAAAAATCCAAAAGGAAATTAAAGAGAAAAATAATAAATAATTAAAAAATGAGGTTGTTGGATAAATAATCAACAACCCCATTTTTAATTGTCTTCTTTTATAATCTTTCTAATATATCTAAATCCTTGCGAAAATTTCTCAAAACTTTGTTCAAATTCACCCTTTGTTTTATAATTTACTCTCCAAATTCCATCTTGTTTATACATTACAATTTTTTTATTTTCTTTTATCCATCTATAAATGTTATCTTCTCTTTCATATCTCCAATCTAAGTTAGTATTTACTCTTGCCATATCATTTAAAATTTCTAATACACTTTGATATCTATCATTTGGATCTAAGTTTAGACATTTTTCAGTTATTTCAATTAGTTTCCTTGGTATATGTGGGTAGTATTTTTTTCTGGCTGGGAATTCACCATTTACTATAGCCATTTTTAATTCGGGTAGATTTTTTCGTTTTTTGACTTGGCGATTGTATTCTTCTTCACCATTACACATTCTATATAAAGTGTTTCCAAATTGATAAATATCAATACGCATATCTACTTTTGAACTATAACATTGCTCTGGCGCAATATGTTTATAGTACACATTTTTTAGTTTGCCTACTCCATCTGAATTTATATTTATAGAAGACCCAAAATCAGCTAAAACTGCACAATTATAATCATCAATTAAAATATTACTCGGCTTTATATCACAATGTAAAATTTGATTTTTATGAATATAATAAATTCCACTTAATATATCTAGAGAATACTTTACTATTTCTCTTACAGTTAAATTTCTATTTTGGAGTATATCTTGTAGAGAGCCATTTTTATAATATGGCATAGATATATATATATTATCGTCATCATAAGTAGCATAATTTACTTTTACTATATTTTTATTTTCTATATCTTTAATTTTTCTTACTTCATCAAAATACTTACTACTTTCTTTTATAGTGTTTTTATCTATTTGTTTTAACATAAAAATTTCTTTTAATTGTGTATCTTCTACTATATATAAAGATGAATTGGCTCCATGTGACTGCACTTTTTTTATAATCTTCATATTTAACTTTGATTTTATTTCCATTTTTCAACTCCCCTACTTATAAATAATTCTTCTAATACCCCTTCCATCTTTATTGCCTCTTCCATATCATCTAAAATTTTCTTAACATCCTCATTATTTTCTAAGTCTCCAATATGAATTTTGTAGTATTTGATGTTATCTTCTTCGATAAAAATAGACACTAAATTTCTAACATAATTCAACTTTTGGGCTGTATTATAACATCTAGGCAAGACTATTTCATCTCTTCTTATTACTTTTTTAGTATTAGAAAAATATCTAAAAATGCTGAATTGTATCTTATCCGTAAGTATATCCATATCAATATATATCATGATTTTCAACTCCCCACTTTATATTACTATATAATATGAGGCTCAAATTCAAAAGATGAACCATTTTATTATTCTAAAAAAATAGTTCATCTCTTATATATATTTTAATATCTTACTTATCTCGGCTTTAAATACACAAGTCCATTTCCCTGTATTGTTCTAGGATATTCAAGTGTTTTTGTAAATTTTATTAGTTGCGCATACAACTCATCTGCTGTAAGTTCTCTCTGAAATACATCATCTGACCAGTTTTTGAGAAGAGCTAATGTCCCTGTAACATGGGGGGCTGCCATACTAGTTCCACTAAGACTAGCATATGTGTTATTTGGAAAAGTTGAAATAATATCAACACCTGGAGCAACACAGTCTATAACTAAATTTGCATTTGAAAAATATGCTGGAACTGCTTTTTTATTTACTGCTCCTACTGATATTACATCTACATATGCAGCCGGATATGAATATTCAAAATCATCATAATCACCATCACCTTCATTACCTGCTGCACATACTACAGATATTCCATTTTTAATTGCATTTTTTATAGCTTTTTCTAATTTATCATCACTAGTTGGCATTCCAAGAGACATAGATATTATATCTACATTTAAATCAGTAGCATAATTAATCGCATTTATCACCCAACTCGCCTTTCCAGAGCCAGTTCTATCTATTGCTTTTAATATATATAGCTGAGCTTCTGGCGCAACTCCAATCAAAAAATTCGAATAATTTTTTGCTGCTATAGTTCCTGCAACATGTGTCCCATGACCAATTCTATCTGTTACTATGTTGGGATTTTTCATATCTTCAGGGGTAAAGTTTCTTACACCTGCTATCTTATCTTTTAAACTTACATGGTTAACATCACAGCCTGAATCTATAATTGCAATTTTTACTCCCCTTCCTGTATAAGAAGATTTCCACATATTTGGTGCTGCAATCATCTTCACCCCATATGGAGATGCATTATTTCTAAGTCTAAAATTTTCTCCATTTTTAATATAAGGAATTAATCTTACTTGAGGATCATTTTGTTCTATAGAATCTTTTTTCAAATTATTGTTATTTAGTTTATTACTTTTCATATATATCCCCCATTTCAATATACTAATTCAAATATAATCAAGTAGTATTACTATTTTAATAACATTCTTTATTTAATATATTACTTACAAATTTGCTTTGTTCCTATAGTCTTTGAGGTATCTAAATCTTAACATAATGGGCATTTATTTTTATAAATATAGTTTACTATCTCAAATTAGTTTTATTTTATGAATTTTATTTTATATAAAAAAATGGACCTAAGTCCATTTTATTCTACATCATCTTTTATTGTTAAAAATAATTTTGCTGTCGCTAGTGTATCACTATTTGCTCTATGCGCATGTTCATTTACTATATTGTAGTATTTGCATGCAGTCTCTAACTTTTTGTTTTTACCTTTATAAGATTTACATTTTTTTAGCATTTCTAAAGTACATATATGATTATTTATAGGTTCTAATCCTAGTAAATCAAGATAGTAATTTAAAAATTTAAGGTCAAATTTTGCATTATGAGCTATTATTGTTGTATCACCTACATACTTTCTGAAGTTTGGTAAAACAGTTTCTAAACTTTGTTCATTTTCTATCATTTCATTAGTTATACTTGTTATCCCAGTTATATGTGAAGGTATTATACCTTTTGGCTTTATAAGTCTTGAGTAATTTCTGCCTATTTGGTTGTTTACTATTTCAGTAATACCTATTTCTATAATTTCACACCCACTAAAAGGGTCTAGTCCAGTTGTTTCTAAATCCACAACAATATATTTATCGTCTGTATATTTACTCATTTAAATCTCCTTTATTTTAAAAATAATTTTAATAATTTCATTTTTAAATCGTTATAAGGCATATACCTTATAGGTAGGTCAATCCAATTGTATTTCTTTACAATCGATTTTTCATGTGTAAAGGTATCAAAACTATATTTTCCATGGTATGAACCCATTCCACTATTTCCAACTCCACCAAAAGGCATTCTTGATGTAGCTAGTTGTATTATTGTATCATTTATACATCCGCTTCCAAAAGATATATTTTTCAAAATATCAGCTTCTACTTTTTTATTTTTAGTAAATAAATAAAGTGCTAGAGGTTTTTCTCCCTGCAAAATAATATGTTTTACTTCTTCAATATTATCAAAAGTTATTATAGGAAGTATAGGTCCGAATATTTCCTCTTGCATTATAGGCGAGTCTAAAGTTATTTTATCCAATATAGTTGGCTCTATTTTTAATAATTCTCTATCTATATCGCCTCCATAAATTACTTTTTCGCCTTTTATTAAGTTTATTAATCTATTAAAATGTCTTTCATTTATTATATTTGTATAATCTTCATTTCGTAACGCCTCTTTAGTATAAAATAATCCTATATATTCTTTTAAGTATTTTACAAATTCATCTTTTACACTATTTTGAAGTAATAGATAATCTGGGGCTACGCAAGTTTGCCCTGAGTTTAAGTATTTACCAAATACTATTCTCTTTGCTGCTACTTTTAAATCCGCACTTTCCTCCACTATACAAGGACTTTTGCCTCCTAGCTCTAATGTTACAGGAGTTAAATTTTGTGCTGCTTTTTTCATTATTATTTTGCCTACTGTTGGACTACCTGTAAAAAATATATAATCTAGTTTTTCTTCCAACAATTCTGTTGTAACTTCTTTATCTCCATTTACTACAGTTATATACTCTTCTGGGAAAGTTTCTGCTATCATCTCAGTTATAACTTTTGATGTATGTACTGAATCCTCAGATACCTTTAATATTGCACAATTTCCCGCTGCAATAGCTCCAATTAACGGTTCTATACATAATAAAAATGGATAGTTCCACGGAGATATTATCAGTGCAACTCCATAAGGTTCTTTTTTTATAAAACTTTTAGAGTGAAATTGACTTATCGGTGATAAACCCCTCTTGTCCCTTGCCCATTTCTTTACTCTTTTTTTTATAAATGTTAAATCACTAAGTGTAATTCCAATTTCAGTCATATAAGACTCAAATTTAGATTTATTTAAATCTTTTTTTAATGCTTCTTCTATTTTACCCTCATATTTATTTATAGCTTTATATAATTTATTTAGTGATTCTATTCTGAAATCTATATCTTTAGTTTTTCCTGTTTCAAAAAAGCATTTTTGTTTTTTGACTAATTCACTTATAACCATATAATCACCTATCAAATTTTTATTAGATTTTAATTATTTCTATAATTGAAATTATACCATAATATATATAGATATACTAATTTAGTAGTATTTAGATATATTTTTTACATTAAAAAAATCTTCTCGAGGAAGATTTTTTATCAATTAGCTTATGTCAAACTTTCAGCCGGCTCAAATTCTACTTTTATATCTATAAAGATGTTTTCATATTCCATATCTTCAATAAATAAATCTAAAATATTATCCATCTCGTCTTCATATTCTTCTTGACTTAATTTATATAAAAGTGCATCTCCATATAAATCCATTAAATCAAGATAAAAATTATTTAAAACATAGAAATAACCATCTTTTATGCCTCTTAGCTTATCTACAGTATCCAATTTTTTCATTATGTCTTTTACTAAGTCTATATTTCTAACTTTTATTTGTCTAGTTGAATATACATATCTCCCAACCATAGACAATATATCTATAGATAGTTCGTCAATAGTATAGTTGCCTTCATTATGATATAAATATCTTTCATAATCTTTTATTTTAGAATCTATACTAGTATCTATTTGATTGTAAGGATTTTTATTTATATCTTGAATTATTAAATAATTTCTTATATCTTGGTCTTTTTCTAAAACTTCATCTAAGATATGTAAATTGTACGCATCATATAAAGGGTCATGTGCATCTCCACTAAACTCTGTATTTGATAACTCTAATAAGTGAGTTAGAGATATATAGTTCATACACTTAATTCCATATCTTAAATATTTCTCTTTTATGTCTACAAAAAAACTTTGGATATTGTTTAAAAATCGAGGATGGTTATTTTTCTGTGAACTTATTCTATCCGTATTTTTAAAACAAGTTAAATCTAAATTTCCAAAAGTGTAAATCCCCTCTATTTCATCAAAATTTCCCAACCAATGTTTAAATGATCTCATAACACTCTCATAAGTAGGAGCGTTTTCCAAATCTTCAGTTGTAATATGTGTTAATTCTTCTATATGAGGATAAACTGTCTTTGTAAAAATAGGTTTTATTAACGACTTAAACTTTTCTATTTCTTTAGTTTTTGTATCATACTTTATAGCCCCGATTGCTATTAAATCAGCTTTAAATCCTTCCCTTTTATTTTTAGCATTGTTCATGTTCATTTCAAAATCCATATATATTTTCTTCATACAATTCCCCCAATCATAAGAAAATATTCTAATTAAATTTATGCTATACCTTTTATTAAAACACATTTTTTAAAATTATATCCGTACTTTTTAAAGATATATAATTTTCCATGTATTATAAACTTTTATTATATTTTACCACAAAATTTTAAAGTAGTTTATATAATATTATAATGTAATACTTTCTTTTAAAATTATATGAATATAAAACCCAAAAGTACATTTCTATTATAAATAAAAATACTCCCGTAAAACGGGAGTTATTTTATTTATATCTAGTCTTCAAATTTTTCTAAGAAAGAATGTCTAACACCATCTTGTTCCCATCCTAAAACTGAATCAAGATATACATTGTTAGCAGCTTTGAATATTGATTTTTCAACTTCTTGATATTCTTCACCTAGATTTTTAATAAGTTCTTTTATTTCGTATCTCTTATTACCTGTTTTCTTAGCAGCAACCATACATGCACAGTTAAGTGGCATAATTCCACTACTTTGTATAAATCTTATTATACTTTCTTCTCTTATATAGTAAAGAGGTCTTATTATTTGCATTTTGTCGTAGTTGCTAGATTTTAATTTAGGTAACATAGTTTTAAAGTTACCTGCACATAATAAGTTAAGCATTGTAGTTTCAATTACATCATCAAAATGGTGTCCTAATGCTAATTTATTACAGCCTAATTCTTCTGCTTTGTTGTATAATGCTCCCCTTCTCATACGAGCACACATATAACATGGATAATCTTCTGCTATTTCACCTGCAACATCAAATATATTTGTATCAAATATTGTAAGTGGTATATTTAAATATTCACAGTTTTCTTCTAATAACTGTCTTATATTTTTATGGTATCCTGGGTCCATAGCTAAAAATACTAAGTCAAATTTAACTTGTCCGTGTTTTTGTAATTCTTGGAACATTTTAGCCATAAGAAGACTGTCTTTTCCACCAGAAATAGCTACTGCTATTTTGTCTCCTTCTTCAACTAATTGATAATCTTTTATAGCCTTTATAAATTTAGACCATGTATATTTTCTATATTTTTTTATTATACTTTTTTCTATTTCTCTTAAAGGCTTTTTTTCTTCCGTAGGCATAATTATTTTACAGCCTTCACCTGCTAATTTACTCATTAAATCACCTCATCAATTTAAAACATGAAATTAATTTTATCATATTTCATAATATACATTCAAGTCTATAAACCTTCTTTATTTCTTACTTTTAAGTTCGCAATAATTTATACATTAATTTTTATATATACAATTTGTATATTCCTATATCTAATGTAACATTTTAACCCGCTTTTAATATTATATATTAAGGTAGATATTACTTATTCTATCATATCATCAAGGAGGTTTAAACATAATGGAAAAAACTAGAGGTATAAAAACTAATTGTGGTGACCAATTGGCAAGACCATATGTAAATAATCAGACTCTAACAAAAATGTATAACTTATGTACTGCTTTAAAATACGGTAGCTTATTCCCAGAATTATACTTATTTAATTCTGAAAATTACAATGCTTACCTTTATGAATCACCAAAAAATAGATTGGGAGGTAGAAGATAATGAGACAATCAACTTGTAGATACGACCTTATAAAAGCCGTTATGGAATTAGGTTTTGCTGCTGTAGATATGAATTTATATTTAGATAATAATCCTGAAGACAAAACTGCCGTAAACACTTACAATTCTTTTGTCTCTCAATATGCAAAAGCTAGATGTGCCTATGAAAAACAATACGGCCCTTTAACAAATTTTGGACACGCTCCAAGTAACTGTCCATGGCAATGGGTTGACGAACCTTGGCCTTGGGAAAAAGAATTTTATATGTAAAAAATAGGAGGATTTAAATTATGTGGATTTATGAAAAAACACTAGAATATCCAGTAAATTTGAAGTGCCGCGATCTTAGAATGGCTAAAGTTATAATGGCTCAACTTGGAGGCCCAAATGGTGAATTAGCTGCCGCACTTAGATATTTACAACAAAGATATACTATGCCTACTGGCAAATCAAAAGGATTATTAACAGATATAGGTACTGAAGAATTAGCTCATGTTGAAATAATATCATCTATGATTTATCAATTAACTGATGGAGCTACTCCTGAAGAATTAAAAGCTGCTGGAATGGACACTAACTATGCTCAATTTGGTCATGGTATTCAACCAACAGATTCAAATGGAGTTCCATTTACAACTGCTTATATAAATGTATTTGGAGACCCTGTTACTGATTTACATGAGGATATGGCTGCTGAACAAAAGGCATTGGCGACTTATTATCAATTAATCAATTTAACAGATGACCCTGATATAAAAGATGTGCTAAGCTTTTTAGGTCAAAGAGAAATCACTCATTATCAAAGATTCGGGGAAGCTTTGATGGATGTTTATGATTATACTGATTGTAAAAAATTTTTCTAGAAAATATTAATTATCTTAGCTTTTATTTGAGCTAACTTTAAAACACTAGATATAGTATATCAAGTGTTTATTTTTTTATAAAATTTATATTAAAAATTTCATTAACATAAAAATGATAACAGAAATTATTTTATGTATAGGTTTAAAGTTCTATTATCATTTTTAAGTTAAAATTCTATATCATATGTGCTTTTATACTAGATATATGATAGTATACTTAGTTTTGTTTTTTCGCTAAGTGTTGTAAATTTTGATATACTTTCACTTTCTATATCACTTAAATACTGCATGTAAAATATTAATTCTTTTATGTCATCGCTTTCTGGTCTATTGTAATAAGAAAAGTATAAGTTTTTTAGATATTTTGTATAGCATTTATTTATTCTTATAGTGACATACCCCTTAGATTCTTTTTTTAGTGCATTTTCGAATAATAAGTGTAGTCTTTTATATGCGTATTCATATTCTTTATTTATAAATAAGTCTTCAAATCCATCTTCTATAGAATTTTTTATATTAATTATTTTATCTTTAGTTAAAGCTAAATTAAGATAATAATTACTTCGGCTATACTTATATTGATAAAAGTCAATTATTTCAGCCATCTAATCACTCCTTGCATATAATTTCTTATTTACTATTATTTTCAAAATTATATGAATTTAATACAAAAAATATATTTATTTTCAAAAAAAGAGACTAAGTTTTTAGTCTCTAAAATAATTTACTATAGTATGAAATTATTATAATACACGTTTTGCCCTTACAAATGCATTATTATAATAATTTGTAAAGTCAGAAATTACTACTTTACCTTTAGTTGAAGACGAATGTATAAATTGATTTGAACCTATATATATACCTACATGAGATACATTACCATCATTAGCACCATCTGTATCAAAAAATACTAAATCTCCTACTTTTAAGTTGCTTTTACTTACAGTAGTTCCGTAAGTACTTTGATCTAATGATGTTCTAGGTAAAGTTATGTTTGCACAATTTTTGAATACATAATATGTAAATCCAGAGCAATCAAAACTACTTGGTCCTTGCGCTCCCCAAACATATGGTTTTCCTAAAAGTGATTTTGCATAACTAACTAATTTACTAGCTGATGTTGAAGTGCTCGTAGTATTAGAAGAAGTACTTGATGATGTCTGTGAGTCACTTAAATACTTAGCTGATACATATCCAGTAGTAGAGCCTTCTTTTATCTTTGACCAACCATTATTTGTAGATATTACCTCTACTTTTGTATTCGTACTAATTGATTTTATTATTGAATAACTTGTCCCAGGTCCACTTCTAACATTTAGTGATGTACAATTTACATATTTAACTTGTGTGTTTGAAGTAGTACTTGTTTGAGCTACATATTTAGAATATACATATCCTGTTTGACCATTGTACTTAACTTTTGACCATGAATTTGTCTCACTTATATATTCTACCTTATAACCTTTATTTAACTTTCCTAATGATGCATAATCAGTAGACGGTCCTTTTCTAAAATTAACATCATCTCCAGTTATTACTCGATACTCTACACTGTCTGCATATGCTACTTGACTTTCTTGCATTAAAAAGCTAGATGTCGGTAAAAGTGCCGCTGTTACTGCTGCTGTTGTTATAATATTTTTACTTGTAAAATCCATATTTCTTTAATGTAATATCAATGTTTAAGATATTACAAATCCTCAACTCCTCCCATTTATCCAAAGATTTTTTAATCTTTGAAAAACACATTTTAATAAATTTCATATTATCTAAAGTCTATGAAATTGTATTCCTCTTTGTTTTTTATAATTTAATTTTATTTTTCATTTTAAATATTATTATACCCCTTCCCTTTTGTCCATAAAAATAAAACAATAACTTTAATTACCATGTATATTTTTTCTTTAGTTACCTATTTTTTATATTAAGTTCCCCTATTTGATAGATTATTTTACTTAATTATAATAAGCATCAAAGATAGATGCGCTCTATCACTTAATGATAATCAATATATTTTTATTGTTTTTCAATAATCAAATATTGTTTTTTGATGTTCATCCTGATATTATATAAAAAAATGCAATTAATTCAAAATATAAATTAAATATTTAATACTTATAAGGAGGATTAAATTATGAAAAAATGTGTAATATTATTACCTTTTTTAATTTCATTTGGGTGTGCAATTACTTATAACATAATTGGATCTAGAGTTTTATCTGATGGTACTTTAGACGAACCATTCTTTTTAGTCCCTATTGAGTGTTTTTTCTTTCTTGTAGGAATATTACTTTTATTAATACAACTGATTTTATTTGTTATAAAAAGATTATTTTAAGAAAAATATTAAAAGGGCTGCTATATGAAAATCCCATATAACAACCCTTTATTTATATATAAAATTATTTTGTACCTGTACTTCCGAATCCGCCTCTATTGTCAGCTTCCATTTCTTCAACTTCATTGAAAACTAAAGTTGGTTGATTTTTTTGTATTCTGAATTGGCATATTCTATCGTTAACTTCTATTTTAGTGTCTCTAAGTGCAAACACTGGCATACGCCACCAGTCATTTGGTCCACAATAAGTATTATCTACTATACCACAGTGGTTAGTTTGGATTATACCCCATTTTTTGAAAGTACTACTTCTTGGTACTATATGAGCTTCATATCCTTCTGGTAATTGCATTGCTACACCTAAGTGGATTAATTTAAATTCACCAGCTTTTAATTCAACTTCTTCTGCAGCTCTTAAATCTATCCAGTCAGATTTTCCATCTATGTATTCTAATCTAGTTATTTCATCATTAAGATATTTTATTTTAATTTCTTTCATTATTATCTCTCCTTTTATTTTGACTAAATAATATTATAAATAAATTCTTTTTTTACTTCAAGCTATAAATTAAGTGCCTATATAAAACTTAACTTGACAATATAAATTTAAACCCCTTATCTTGAAATTTAATTCTTTTTTGTGATAACATAAAGAGTATTTAAAAAGGAGGTTCCTTATGAAAGTAATACTTGCAGAAAAACCATCTGTCGCAAAAACTATCGCTTCTTTCTTAGGAGCTAAGACTAGAAGAGATGGCTATTTTGAAGGAAATGGATATATTGTAACATATGCATTTGGTCATCTAGTTTCTTTGTATGATATGAAAGATTATGACAAAGAAAAGTACTCTGGCTCTTGGAAAATGGCTAATTTCCCATTTATACCAGCAGATAAATTCAAATTTAAAGTAGATGATTCAAAACAAAAACAATTCAACATAATAAAAGAACTTTTAAATAGAGAGGATGTAGAATATGTAATAAATGCAACAGATAATGACCGTGAAGGAGAACTTATCGCATTTTTAATATTCTTACTTGCTAAAAATAAAAAACCTGTTAAGAGAATTCTAGTAAATGAATGGACACCACAAGATATAACTAGAGGACTTGAGAATTTAAAAGACGAAGAAGATATGAGAAATCTTCAAGCAGCTGGATATACTCGTCTTATTACAGACTGGCTTATAGGTATTAATTTTACATCAGTTGCAACATTAAAATATGGAAATGGAAAACTTTTAAATATCGGACGTGTTATTTTGCCTACTGTCAAACTTGTATATGATAGAGATATGGAGATTAAAAACTTCGTTCCTAAAACATACTTTGAAATTGAAGGTAATTTTAAGTGCACAAACGGTACATACAAAGGTAAGTTGATAAAAGGTAAAGAAACAAAATTTGATACTGAAGAAGAAGCTATGGCTGTTATCGATAGCATTAATTCTAAAGAAGGTGTTATATCATCTAAAAAAGTAACTAAATCTAAAGAATATGCTCCAAAATTATTCAGTTTGACTTCACTTCAAGGTCATATTACTTCTAAATACTCTCATTTCACATCAGATAAGGTTTTAAGCGTTTGTCAATCTCTTTATGAAGGTAAAGGCAAAGGTGGATATATCACATATCCTAGAACCGATTCTGTTTATTTAGAAGAGAGTTTAACTGATAAAGCTAGCCAAACATTAAATAGATTAAAAAGTGGTCTTCCTTATGAAGATAAAATAAAATTTGCAAAAACTAATAGGGTTTTTGATTCATCAAAAGTTGATAGTCACAGTGCCATTATACCTACATATATAGTGCCTAACTCATTGACTCCTGATGAACAAATAGTTTATCAAGCTATCAAAGATAGATTTATTGCAAACTTTATGCCACCTGCTGAATACGAAAATACTGAAATTAAAACAGATGTAGACGACAGTGTTTTCTTAACTAAAGGTAAAGTTCTAAAAGTTAAAGGATATTTAGAAGTATATAATAAAGAGCAAAAAAATGACCTACTTCCTTCTATGGAAAAGGGCGAAAACGTAGAGGTTTTAGAGATTTTACCGCTTAAAAAACAAACTACTCCACCTAAATCTTATACTGAAGATACATTGCTTAAAGCTATGAAAAACTGCGGTAAAAATGTAGATGATGAAGATTTAGTATTAGCAGGCTACTCTATCGGTACATCAGCAACTCGTGGTGATGTACTTAAAAAAATTGCCCAAGTTGGATATGTTAATAAAAAGGGTAAATCATATTATATAACTGATTTAGGAATTAATTTAGTTGAAATCTTCCCTGTAAAAGACTTATTTGACGTCGATTATACAGGGAAACTAGAAAAAAGTTTAAGTGATATTCAAAAGGGACAATTCTCTCGTAAAGAATATCTTCTTAATATAATGAATTTCATTGTTAAAAATGTAAACTTGATAAAATACGATTCACCTAAAAAGATAAATACGGATGCATATGTTTATGATCCTAAAACTAAAAAGGCTTTATCAAAATCACAATTAGAAGCACAAGAAGCCAAAAAATCTAAATTAACTTCTAAAAAATCTGATTCTAAATCTGATAATACTTCACTTGGAAAATGTCCAGTATGTGGAGGAGATGTTGTTGAAACTGAAAAAGGATTTTTATGCACAAATTATCAAACTTGTAAGTATGGAATTTTTAAAGATGATAAATACTTAGCTTTATTTAAGAAAAAACCTAATAAAACAATGATTAAATCGATTCTTAAAAAAGGTGAAGCTAAGGTTAAATCACTTACTGATAAGAACGGAAATAAATTCGACGCTATACTTACATATCAAAAAAATCAAAATGGATATTTTAGTTGGTTTATTAAGAGATAAAAAGTTGGAAATTATAAATTATCATAAAATCAGATAATATATAATTTCATTATAATAAAAAAGGGCTGCCTGTTGACAGCTCTTTTTTATTTACTCTTCTATTCCATTTCTCAATTCTTTTTCTTTTTTCATAATAAATTCGTCGTATGTTTCTATTTTGCTATTTAGATAATTTAACATTTGTTGTAATTCATCAATTTTATCTTGAAGATGTTCTTTTTGTTCTAATAATAAATCTTTACGAACTCCAGCAGTATGTTCTCCTTCTTGTAAAAGAGTTACATATTCTATAAGTATTTCTATAGGCATACCTGAATTTCTCATGCATTTTATAAATTTTATCCATTTACAATTTAAGTCTTTATAATCTCTATTTCCACTTTTGTCACGATGTATTTTTGGTATTAATCCTATACGCTCATAATATCTAAGTGTATCTGCTGAGATGTTTAATTTTTTGCTTACTTCTGCTATTCTCATAATTTTTCCTCCTATGTTATAATATATCTTTTACTTATATTTTATATTATAACCAAGTTAATTTTCTATATTTCCTGTCCCATTTTGTATGCCTCATCTATTATAAACTGATAAATTTCTTGATACGATTTACCAGTTTTTTTGCATATTTCAACTATGCTATTATATTCTGGATAAATACGCTTTTCATCTTTTAAATCACATAGTTTTATTTGAACTTTGCCTAAAGGTGTATCTATATTTTTAATCTCTGTCTTTAGCATAGTCATTTCCATCTTTTGTTTGCGTATACCTATAGTTGTCGTCTCTTCAAATATAATTTGCTCAAATTTTTCAACATCTTCTTCTCTACAAATTACATTTAATTGGTAAGCTGGACGGTTTTTCTTCATAAAAACAGGTATAAAATGAACGTCTTTTGCACCTTGGTTTAATAATTTTTCAACTATATAACCTAGAGCTTCCCCGCTACAATCATCTATATTGCTTTCTAATTTGTATATATTGTGATTTTTGTTTGAATTATCTTTTATTATCATAGCCCTTAAGATTCCTGCTTTTTCGTATTCTCTTTTTCCAGCACCTATACCTATTTTTTCTATTTTAAATTTATCCGACAATTTTTTACTTGTCTTTATTGCTGCTACTTCGTGAAAATGCACATCTTCTATTGAAACACCATGAGCTTTAGCTTCAGCTTTTGCAAGTATTTCAAATATATTATTTGCTATTTTTTTAGCATTTTCTGTCATTTTTGCATGGTCTATTATATGCAAAATTTGTTTTAAATTTGTATGTTCATGGCTATGACTATGTTGATGTTCATCATGACTATCAGCTTTATTTTGTTCATCATTAGAATCAGTGTGGCCATGAAGATAATTCATATCATGATCATGGTTATCTTTGTCTAATATCACATCAAAGTCACATACATCTAAGCCACTTTTTAAAACCCTACTTATTTTTATTTTAAATCCATCTATAGGTAAACTATTTAGTGCATATTCTAAAACCTTTTTATCTGCACCTAAATCTAATAATGCCCCTACTGTCATATCCCCACTGATTCCACTATAACATTCTAAATAAAGTTTATTCATATATTTCCTCCATTTAATACCCCATTTTACTTCCAAATCACATCTAAATTTTGAATTATTATTTTTACTTTTAAATTTTTTATCAATTATCTTTTCTCTAATAATAACTTATCACTTAAAGTTAACTTCAAGTCAAGTTATTATTTAAAAGTTTTTAATAAAATTTCACATAAGTAGAATTTATAAAAAATATGCTTGTCTTATAATACAATAAATAATGTATTTTAAAACAAGCATAACTTAAATTTTTATTTAATTTTAATATAATCTAAATAATATCTTCCCCTTGTCTTAAATCATCTAAAATAGTTTTTATAGCATCAATACATATATCTACTTCTTCTTTTGTATTAAAATGACTAAATGAGAATCTAACAGTTCCTTGAGGGAATGTATTTAATGTTTGATGTGCTCTTGGCGCACAATGCATTCCTACTCTAGTCATTATTTTATACTTACTACTTAAGTAGAATGAAACTATACTATTATCAAATCCTTCAAAATCGATTGATACAACTCCAAGTCTACCTTCTACAGTCTTTTTACCAGCAACTTTTGCACCTTCTATTTCTTTAACTTTATCTAAGAAGTATTTAGTTATTTCCATTTTTTCATTTCTCATATTATCTATTCCAGCTTCTTTTAAATAAACTAAAGCTTGGTGTAATCCTATTATTCCAGGTAAATTTAAAGTCCCACTTTCAAATCTATCTGGTAGGAAATCTGGCATTTCTTCTGAATCTGATAAACTTCCTGTCCCACCACTTATAATTGGATAGATTAATCCTTCTAATTTATCACTTGATATAAATCCACCAATACCTTGAGGTCCTAATAGACCTTTGTGTCCAGTAAATGCAAGAAAATCTATATTAGCTTTTTGCATGTCTATATTTAATATACCAGCAGTTTGGGCAGTATCGACAGCATAAACTAATCCTTTTTCTTTGCATAGAGCCCCTATTTCTTCTATTGGTATTATTGTTCCACATACGTTTGATGCATGTGTTGTTATGATAGCTTTTGTATTTTCTTTTATATATTTTCTAAAGTCATCAGCAGTTATACTTCCTTCTTCGTCACAAGGTACAACATCAAATTCTAATCCTAATTCCTTCATTTGAACAAGTGGTCTCATAACTGCATTATGTTCGACACTTGTTACAAGAACGTGATCATTTGGCTTTAAAAATCCTTTGATGAAGTAATTTAATGAGTAAGTTACACTAGGTGTAAAAACTACATTTTTTGAATCAGGAGCGTTAAATAAATCTTTTAACATTTCTCTTGTATCTAAAACAGCGCTACCTGCCTCATAAGCACCTTCATAACTTCCTCTATTTATATTAAAAGCACCATTTTCTATAAATTCTCCCATAGCTCGTCCTACATTTGGCGCCTTTGGGAAAGATGTACTTGAATTATCAAAATATATATCTTTCATTTTTTAACTCCTTTTTATTTACTGTTTCGTTTATATTTTTAAATATTTTTTTCTCTACGATCCTTTTGTTTTTTAGAACCTTTAAAGATTTTCTATAAAAATAATGTTCTATTGGAACTATCAACCAATTTAAAAGTGTTCTCATAATTACAGATTAGGCAACTTTTCTTTTTAAAAATAATATTA